>CALRFM010000007.1 GCA_943356515.1 Patescibacteria group bacterium | reverse complement strand
CGACTTGCCCTGTTGCTTTTTCTCCTATTTCACGTGCTCCAGTTGCTTTCTTTTGTTCAGAGAAGGCGCTTTTAACTGACTTTTTAACGACTGCTAATTCTTTTGAACTTTCTTCTTTTATAGGAAGTTCCAACTCCAGTGTCTCTTCAACCACATTTGCTTTCAAATACACCGTTATGGTAAGGGTGTGTAAGAAATATTCGTACCCAATAAGAGCCAATATGATAACTACTGCAATGCCTCCAAAGACAGCATAGGTTTTACCTTTGTTATTATTATTCCTAGGTATGAGTTTTTTCATTTTTTGAATGAATTGTGATAATGGATGTAATGTGGTGGGTGAAGATACTATTGGTTCGGGTATTGGATCTTGTTTTGGCACACCATCTTTAACGACATCTTTACCAATCACAAATCCCATAGACCCAGTGGTATCTGATTGTGGTTCAGTAGATAGAGGTGGCTTCTTGTCTGTATTTTCAGATTCGCTGCCCAACTCTTTGGCAAATACTTGCATGAGCGCTTCGTTAATCTCTTGTTGCTTTACTACTTCCAAAGTTGGATGCTCGGGGAACACGGATTCATCCCATTCATATGTTGCCAGTTCTGATGAAACTTCAGCTTTATCATCATCTCCGTATATAAACAGCTTACTAGGAATAACAACGTGTTTGGGCAATCCTTTAAGTACTGAAGTTATGTCATCTCCTACTTCGTCAGTGCGGGCTGTGTATTGATTGTGTACTTTCACACCACCTTTATAAATAAACACTCCCAGTTTGGATTTATTTACTTCTATGGAAACTGCATTCATGACAGATTGAGCTTTAAGGTTACGAAGAAGTGCTTCTTCAACATCTATGTAACCAAGTGGTTTGAGTTCCAGATCTTTGGCAAGTTTTTGAATAATCCCCTTGTAAGGATCTTTTATTTCCAATGTTTCTTCATCAATCATCCATGAATGAAGAAAAAAAATAGTCTGCTCTACATGAATATTTGTCTTTAATTCTATGTCAGATATCAGATTGTCGATGTCCTCTAAGATATTTTCAAACCCCGCTGTTAAGCCGAATGTATTTTGAGTGAGTATTGTTTGTTTGCCATCTAGCAAACTAAATAAGAAACCATATGCTGAAGAGTCTGTAAGATACAGTCCGAAGTATTCTTGTTTTTTTTGACGCGATTTGAGAAAGGGAAATGAAAATCCCATATCTCAATATAGTACCATATTTGACGAGCTATTTAGACTGCACTACATTGAAGCGCTCAAGCACGGTAGTTATACCTTGGGAAGCGGTGCCAAGCGCCGCTCCATAATCTACTCCTTCTTCTGTAGAAGTTATGGCATTTTCTAGGTATTGGATGATTTCATCATTCATACCACCATCAAATGTGCGTGCGGAAAGTGGAAGAGATACATATATATCATCCTGTGCTTGAGACACAATGGGTGCCAGGTAAGGATGATCGCTCAACAGTTCTGCCATATCTACTCGAGAATATGCTTGCCCAAAAGGGCGAACGGCAGCTTGCGCTTCATGAAGCTTGAGTTGCTGTTCTTTTTCTGATAAGAACGCAAGAAATTTCCATGCTTCTGTTTGATTGGGACTAAACTTATTCACCCCTTCAACCCAATAACTGGCACTAGACATAGCGGCATTTTCAAGCCCTTTGGGTATGGGAGCCGTACCCACTTGCAACTGTGGATTCTGTGACAAGATGTTAGATACCTGCCAAGAAGGCACTACAATCATGGCAGTCTTCCCCTGAATAAAGGCGGTGATTGAATTGGGCATCGTGGCATCCCAATACCCATCTTCAGCAAAGCTCCGGTACAGCTCAAGAGCTTCTACAGATGCAGGAGAAGTAAGTTCGTTAAAATCTCCGCCGTTTAAATACAATAAAATGCTAAAGAGCTCTCCAAAATGCTCAACGTTTGTTGCGGTACCTATGGCCATACCTGAGGTTATTATGGAACCACTTGTTGACCTGACAGTAAGTTTACGCGCTACCGACACTATATCTTGGTCTCCACCCACCCAAAGCGTTGGTGGATTCAATATGCCGGCTTGACTGAGTATTTCTTTGTTATAGACCAGCATCATGCCATCTATCATAAGAGGGATGCCATAGTAGCTCTCCCCTATTTTGAGATCTTTTTGATGGATTGGGTAGAACGTAGTATTAAATTCTTCATTACTCATAATCTCTGGAGGAAGAGGTGATATTACTTCTTGAATCTCGGGTATCCAGGTATTGTGGTAACGAAACATATCTGGCCCATTGCCCGTTTGACTTCGTGCAATGAGTCGTTCACGATATTGAACAGGATCTACCATTTCATATACAACTGTTACGTGGGGATTTTTCTGCTGGTAGGCTTCTATGGCTTTTGCGAAAATATCTTTATCGTCCCATAGTCCCCAATAGGTTATGGTTACCGGTTCTTTAGGCGCTATACTGATTGGGTCAGTGCCCCCCGCATCGCGCAGGAAAAACCAATATACCAGCCCAAAAACAATCGCAAAAAAAAGTATAATGCCCAAAATAAACTTCCATGTATTGTTTTTTTCTTCATATACGGGAACATCGGTGGGATATTGCGGAGGTATGCTTCCCGATATTTCTTCAGGCTTCTGCACATCTGCAGCTACTTCTTCAGGTTCCATTTGTGTTATACCTGAATTTTGATTATCATCCATATATACATGATAGCAGATTATCTTATTACTCATCCAATTCTGTCGCGAAGGTTACTTGGGCTTGCGGCAGTAAGCGCCATTGCCTTTAGCTTGTGGATTGGCGTGCAATTATATGTTGGTGAAAATATATATCCATATGTATACATTGATGATATACCTATGGGAAATCTTTCCTCAACTCAAGCAAAAGAACTTCTTATTAAGCGTGATGATTATTACAATGAAGCTCTCGTCACCGTGATGTATAAAGATAATCCTATTGCCACTTTTTCTGGTGAGCAACTTGCGCTCAAGCGAGATACCGATGCACGCGTAGAGCAAGCACACATGATTGGACGATCTGACCATGTACCTTCTCGTATAGCGCAACAAATGAATGGGATATTTCATATTCGTGAGTTTCGATTTACTACAGGAATTGCCTATAACATGAATGAAGTAAATGAGTTTATAACTCAAGCGGAAGAGAGTTATAACGTACCGCCAAAAGATGCATTATTTCAATTTGAAGATGGAAAAGTAAAGGAATTTAAAGAACATGAGAATGGATCTCGGATAATGACTGAAGTATTTATTGCATCAGTTGATAAAGAGATACAATCTATCACCCCAGAACACACTTCGTTATCGGTAACACTCCAAGAAGAAGTGGTGGAACCAGACATCACCCTAGCTCAGGCTAATGATCTGGGTATTGAGGAACTCATTGGGCAAGGAGTGTCTGATTATAGTCATAGTATTCCGTCGCGCATACACAATGTGCTTCTTGCAGCAAATAAATTTAATGGCGTACTCATAAAACAAGGAGCTACTTTTTCATTTAACAATATTATTGGTGATATTTCTGCAAATACTGGCTATCAATCTGCATATGTTATAAAAGATGGCAAAACCGTGTTGGGAGATGGTGGTGGTGTGTGCCAGGTCTCTACCACAATGTTTCGTGCAGCATTACATACCGGATTACCAATCATTGATAGAACAGCTCATGCCTACCGTGTAGGTTACTATGAAAATGACTCGGAACCTGGATTTGATGCCACCATATATACTCCTTCAGTTGATTTCAAATTTGTAAACGATACTCCCAGTGCTATTCTGGTTCAAACAACTATTGATACGACAAATAATATTCTTACGTTTAATTTTTATGGGAAGAAAGATGATCGTACTGTGAAAATCTCACCCGTAACTATATGGGACGTCGCCCCTGCACCAGAAGCAAAATATCAAGATGACCCTACACTCCCTGCCGGAGTGACAAAACAGATTGATTTTGCAGCATCTGGTGCAAAAACTAAGTTTGAATATAAAGTGTTTAGTGCAGATGGTAACGTGATGCAAGATGAAACATTCTATTCTACCTACCGACCTTGGGCTGCAGTGTTTTTAAGAGGAACGGGAGAGAGTATTTAAGAAAAGAGCTTTCCAATAGCTTCAAAAAAGCCCACCCGTCGTACTCGGTATGTATATTCTTTCAAATTTCTATCGCCGATATACTTGGCAGGAATGCCACCGACAATAGTTCCTTCTGCAACATCTTTGGTAACTACGGCGCCGGCGGCAACGACGGCGCCTTTGCCGATAGTTACGCCAGGAAGAATGATTGCTCGAGGACCGATAAATACATAATCACCTATGACCACAGGTGCAGATATGGCATCGAAATTTAAATCATGAATATCGTGCTCCGAATTGTAGATCATTACTTCGCTTGCGATATCGACATGATCGCCGATGGTTATACTATCTCGTCCATCAAGAACGGCATGTTCCCCAATAATGCAGTCGCTTCCAATACGGATATTCGTAGATGAGTAAAACCTGGCACCCTGATTTATAACCGATGAAAAGGGAATGCGTATCCCTGCCATACGGTATACAACCATGCGTACAAAAGATACGGGAATATATCCCACAATGAGCAAGACATACATCTCAAATTCTAGTATCATATTGCCTAGGCGGCCCAATAATTTTGATACTAATTGAGTAATAGTAAGTGAATTTCCTTGTTTGTCTGAAACCTTCATATTCACTCATTATACACACAAGTATCGGTATAATAAAAGCTTCACATGAATAATAATTTACAATCAAGGTTGCAACGTTTAGCAAAAAAGCGCGTACTTCTGCGCAATGCCCTTATCGGCCTTGGCATAATTCTTATCATTATTGGCGTTCTCATTGTTGGAAGGTTGCTTAGTTTCTATAATACTATTCACTCTGACTCTAAAACTACCCAAGAAGAGCCAGATAAGAAAAAGACCGAATACACCTTTCTTCTTATGGGTTATGGCGGAGGCTTGCATGAAGGAACATTCCTTACCGATACCATAATGGTTGTAACTATAGATATTCAATCAAAACGTGCCCTTCTCATATCTATCCCTCGCGATATTTGGGTGAAAGTGCCCACAAAAGATGGTGAATTTCACAGCAAGATAAATGCGGTGTATCAAATGGCATTATTTCCCGATAATTACCCCAATATAGATTCATCATTATTTACTAAAGAAAATCCATCGGGACTTATAAAACGTGTGGTGGAAGACATAACGGGACTTGAAGTAGATGCATATGTCACTATTGATTTCAGCGGATTTATAAAAGCCATCGATACGTTGGGGAGTATAGAAATAGATGTTGAACGATCTTTTACCGATTACGAATATCCGCTTGAGGGTAAAGAAGATGAACTTTGCGGGCGAGATGAAGAATTTGTACAAATTGAACCAATTCTCAATAACGCTATGAGTCAAGGTGATATTGATAAACTCTTTTCAGAAAAACCAGAACTGAAATCTTTTTATGACAATATACAAGACAATCTGCCTGAAGCGTTCCCTTGTAGATTTGAGGAGCTGCACTTTGATGCAGGATTGAATAGTATGGATGGAGAAACCGCTCTTAAATATGCTCGGTCTCGTCATGCGCTTGAAGACGGTGGCGACTTCAACCGAGCCAAACGTCAACAAAAAGTATTGGAAGCAATGAAAAGCAAGGTTCTTGCCGTAAGATTTATTCCTAAAATCGTACCGCTTCTGAATGAACTTGAAGATCATATTACCACCGATTTACCTCTTGGAGAACTCAATAGATTATTACTAGAAGGAAGAAATGCCGATACATATTCAGCACAAACTCTTATTATATCTGATGAGTATTTAACTAATTCCTATTCAGATGAAGGTCAATATATTGTTATACCTCAATTAGGCATTGATGACTGGGGTGACGTTAAGGAAGCTGTTTCAAATTTGAAATAGGGTATAATGTATTATTATGATTGTAAGAAATAAAGATCAGCGTGTAGCAATACTTGTTGACGTACAAAACCTGTATTATTCAGGTAAAAATTTATTTAACTCTCGAGTAAACTACAAAAATTTACTTACATTTTTGGTTAAAGATAGACTTCTTGTTCGTGCTATTGCCTATGTTATAAATGCAGACGAATCGAAAGAAAATGATTTTTTTGGAGCACTGAATGCTGCTGGTTTTGAAGTGAAAGAAAAACCCCTTCAAATATTCTATGGCGGGGCTAAAAAAGGAGATTGGGATTTAGGAATCGCTATGGATGCCATACTGTTGGGAAACAAAGTCGATTCAATCATTCTTGTTTCCGGAGACGGCGATTTTAAGCCTGTTGTCAACTACTTACAGCAAGCACTGGGGTGTTTGGTAGAAGTAGTAGCGTTTAAAAAGACCGCCAATAATGAACTCATTGATCTTGCAGATGACTTTTTTGATATAGAAGATGACAAAAAGAACCTGCTGTTTAAGATCTAATTATTATTCTTCAATAATTATCACATTCGTTATGGTGATAGGTTCTACGGGACTTGATTGTTCACCACCTCTATTGGAGGTTACTTCAGATTCAGCTATTGCATCTACGACATCGAGCCCATCTGTGACGTTGCCAAAGATAACATAATTTTTGGGGAGTGAGGAGCTATCTTTATGCATAATAAAAAACTGACTTCCGTTTGTGTTTGGTCCTGCATTTGCCATCGCAACCGTTCCTCGTGAATATTCCCCATCAAAATCTTCATCGTTAAATTTGTATCCTGGACCACCAGTGCCGTCTCCTTTAGGATCGCCGCCCTGTATCATGAATCCACTTATCACGCGGTGAAATATCGTGTTGTCATAAAAATCCTTGCGAGCAAGGGTAATAAAATTATTTACCGTAATAGGGGTCTCTTTTGCAGTAAATTCAATAGTTATAGTTCCTTCAGATGTTTCGAGTACTGCTGAGTATGATTTGGATTTGTCAATATTCATAGATGGGAGTTGTGGTGAATTGGTAATGGCGGGCGACTGTGCTAATGGTATCCCTTGTGGCAATGAAGATTCTTCTTGCTCTGATGCAATAGTTAAGTCATCTTTTCCCTCTTCGCCAGCAATAGGGATACTTGCTTGTTTTTGGATCAAGAAAAAGAGACCGATAATTATAGCGATTAAAAATATAAATACTCCAATGACAAAAAGTTTCGCTTGCATGTCATTTATATTACCATATGTTACATATTTTTAAGGAGGTTTTTTATATCTTTCACCTTATGAGAAGGAAAATTTGAAATACGAATGAAGTCTGCTTTCATATCTCCATAACCCGAACTGACTGCAAATCCCTTCAGTTCGAGCAATTTAATGCTACGTGCAGATCCTCCCTTCACCTTCAGTACGTGAATAGTCTTCGATCTATCATGTAGCTCTGTTACCAGATAATCATACGTTGTGGAAGATTTGATATATGCTGCAATCATATCTGACTTTTTGTCGATGTCTTGGCGAATCGATTTAATTCCTTTTTTCAACATATCTTTTACTACTTCGTTTAACGTATAGATCGCCAGCACATTGGGTGTTTCTGGCGTTTGGTATTTGTTAGCATAGGTAGATAGTGATGCAAATGAATGATACGAGCCTGCAGAATGCTCAAGCGCTTGCTCACTGACAATAAGTACGCCCAGACCTGCTGGCATACCAAAGCCTTTCTGTACTGAGAAAAAGGTCATGTCCACTTGGGAATAATCAACATCAACATATGGCATAGACGATACAGTGTCGAGTGCCAGGAGTGGAGTTTTTGATGAGCGTTTCAGATCATAGAGCTTTCGCAGTGGCACCATCACTCCGGTGCTTGTCTCATTGTGTGTCGCACAGATAAGCTCAGTACCTGATGGTATTTGTATATGATTCCAATCAAATGACGCACCATAAGTTACTTCTGTTTTTGTTGGTTTTTTTCCCAGTTCCACTGCAGTCTGATAAAAACGATCTGAAAACGATCCGTTGACTAAATGATGGCTGTGTAATTGAACAGTATTTTGAATAATCCGCTCCATTGCTTCGGTTCCAGAAGAGAGGAAAAAAATGGAGTGCGTTGACGGAATACTTAATAATATCTTGAGATTGCTCACCGTTTCTTTATGGAGTGTAATGTATTTTTGATCTCGATGCGATATGGATGTTATACCATCTTTCAGAGCACGTTGAATGGTCGTAGGAACAATGGGGTATAATTGAGATGGCCCAACCGTAAAATAATCCATTTAATATAATATGCGTAACTTAATAGTTTCTTCCATTTCTTTCAGTTTCGTAACAACTCCTTCACTATATTTCTTATTTACATCGGTTATAACATAACCAATCGCGTCATTGGTTTTAAGGTATTGTCCTTCAATGTTTATGTTGTGTTCTGCTAATATATTATTAATAGTAGCCAAAACTCCCGGCACATTCCTGTGCATATGAATGAGTCGATGTACGCCACGCACTTCAGAAAGTTGAATTTCTGGCATGTTTACTGAAAGCGTAGTACTTCCCGTATTTACAAATTGAATAAGCTTGTTGCTCATATATCGCGCGATATTTTCTTGAGCTTCTAGGGTGCCTGCTCCAACATGGGGGGTGAGAATGACGTTGGGTAACCCTTGAAGTGGGCAGGTAAATCCTTTCCCATTTTTCTTGGGTTCTGTGGGGTATACATCTACTGCTGCTCCCGCTACTTTGCCAGATGTTATGGCAGATGCAAGAGCATTGATATCTACCACAAATCCGCGGCTTGCATTCAGAAATAATACACCATCTTTCATTTGATTAAATTCCGTTTTACCAATAAGGTTTTTGTTTGAATCTCTGCCATCGACATGTATGGTGACGATGTCTGCAATCTTCAATACCTCTTTCATAGATTTGCATGCAGTGGCATTACTCATAGAAAGCGTGTCAGAGGTATTGTAATAATACACATCCATGCCCAGATTCTCTGCTAAAACTGACAGTTGCGAGCCGATGTTTCCGTAGCCGATGATGCCCAGTTTTTTGCCTCGTACTTCATGACAACCTGACGCCGACTTGTTCCACATACCTTTATGAAGTTGCCTACTTCGATCAAATGATTTGCGTGAGAGCATGATGATTTCTCCGATGATAAGTTCCACCACACTGCGCGTATTACTGTAAGGAGCATTAAATACGGGAATACCACCAAGTGCTGCAGATTGCACATCGAGTTCATTAGTTCCTATACAAAAGGCTCCAACAGCAAGAAGCTTTTTATTTGCTGCAATGACATTTGAAGTAAGTGATGTTTTTGATCGAACACCAAGAATAGATACATCTTGAATTTTTTTGATGAGCTCTTGTTCAGAAAGGGCCGATGATACCGATTCGACATTATACCCTTCCTTTTGAAATGCAGATACGGCAAGGGTGTCAATATTTTCTAAGAGAAGTACGTTAATTTTATTTTTGGGGTATGAAAGGCGGTTACTCTTCATAATATGTCATCATTATATACTACGATTCGTAGAAAGAAATCACTTCATTAAATGAACAAGCTTCTTGTTGTGACACATCGACAACCGGTTGTCGTGACACATTCTCAGTGAATGCAATAAATATGTTTGCAGCACCTTTTGACACAATTTCATAATCGGTAATGCCATCTCCAACAACGATAATTTCTCCTGCTAAATGTAAGTTTTTAACAACCTTCGCTTTTCCTCCACTTTGAGATAACGGATTGTATGTATCAAATCCAACAACACAATCATCATCAAAGATAAACCTGTTTCCATATATATGATCTGGCAGAATACCAAATGATTCTAATGGCTCTCTCATGTAGTCTACGAATCCACCAGAAATGATAAAGATGGTATCACGATGTTGTGTGATCCAATTCTGATTTTGGATAATAGACTGCGTGATAGATGATTGTATTTTTGTTATAAGTTGATCGATATGGTCTTTGGTTGGTGAGAAAAGTCTAAGACGAGATGTGAGAGAATCACGATAAGATATACTTCCATCCATTCCTTGTTTTGTGATTTTGCGGAGTTGAGATGCAACAGATGGATTTGCAATTTCTGCCAACCAATCTAGTGATTCGCCCGTAATAAAGGTTGAATCAAAATCAATGATTATATTCTTTTTCACAGTTACTATTTCTGACCAATATCTTTAGTTTTTTCTAATGTTGAAAAACAATATTCCAAATCTCTTCTCGTGTATATTTTTTCTAGCTCCTTCAAACCACCCAAATGCTGACGATTTCTTATTTCACGTACTTTTTTAATTCGTTTAAATAGACCAGTTGTTGAAATAATTTTGTGTTTATAACACAGATCGGCAATTTTACTGAAATCTAATTTACTAATTTTTCTTTTATCCTTCTTTCTCCTTCCAGCAATAATTTCATCTGAATCATTGATAGTATAAATAATATTAATATCTAAGTATCTCCAATCATTCACAAGCTCAATTTTTTCCGATTCACATACTTGTTCTAATTTCCACAATAATATTGCTTCAATAATTGACGCAATATGGATAATAATTGTTTTCCGCAAACTACTTACAAGAAGACTTCTCTCTTTATATGTTTTTGATTCCGAAAGCGCCAATAAATCTTGAATATGATCAAAGGCATGATTAATATTTTCACGTAGAACTTCATCTTGGATAAATACAAAGCTGCTCATTTTATATCACGCAACATACGAGATAGAGATGGATACCCTTTTTGCTTAAAGAAATTGCTTAATTTCATATCAGAGCGAACACCTAAATCGACATCGTATCTTTTTTCAATAGTGCTGACTTTGGTATCCCCTCTTACTGGGCGAAATGTTCCTTTTTTTGTTCTTAATCGATTAGCGTTCATATTAAGATTATACTATAATTCACCACCACTCTCCATCCTCCATTTCTTTTCATCGGTTAAAATTTGTTTCCATTGGTTTATTGCTTTTTTATATTTCTTCGGATTCTCTAACATTTGTTCTACATTCATTAAAATACTCTCAATTTTTGTATTTTTTCCTAGTTCCTCAAATGAGGTCAATTTCCCTTGTACTATTTTCAGTATAGTTGTAAATGACACTTTCATTACAAGTCTTCCCAACCCCAGCTCTTGGAATCTCAAACCGTGAATAAACTGATCTGGATTAAATGGTATTGAAATGGTAGGTTTCTCGGCCAGAAGTGCATGCATAAGCGTTCCAATTCCACCATGACAGACTACAAGATCTACTCGTTTCGATATTTCAAGTCCAGGCAAATACTGCGCAACGTAGAGATTCTTTTTTTTTGGAAATTCATCGACTTTTGCGATACTACTTGCGCTTACTACAACAATATATCCCTTATCGACAAGTTCTGATGCAAGATTTATCAGTTTTTCTTTGTCAAATCCCGTCCCACCAAAGGATATATAAATCGTTTTTCCATTGGGATGGATCTTAGGTAGCCATTCTGGCGGCTTATTTTGAAATCCTTCCCAGTGTAGGGGTCCTGTATAATGAATTTTCAAATTTGGTCGCACGTAAGGTAGATATTCTGAGGATTCAGGAATGATATATGTTGGATTATCTACCAAATCTGAAATAGTTATTTGTTGGTTATACTCTTTTGCAACAGTAACTAGTGTGTCTATATATACTTTTTTTGTTTTCCAGATCCATTTATTTAGCATGGGCATAATCAACCTATGAAGCCAGTCTGGAAGACTTACATTGGGTATATATCCTCCAAAGGGGACTCCACTACTTCCTGTTATAAAATAGGCAGGAATTTTTGATACAGCAACAGTAACAAGAGCAGAAATACGAAAATCTATAAAAATAATATCTGGCTTGATACGTTTAACCAATTTGAGCTCATCTTCGACATATTTTCTGATTCTATTTTTATCTTTGAAGTATGAAAGCATCTGCATACTATCTTTTTCTATCAGTCCTGGAATATCAATGAACTTTACTGGAGAGGATGTATAGAGAGACTGTTTTCTTTTGGGCAGTGCAAAATATATATCATGCCCGTCTTTTAAAAGTTTTTCTGCAATAGCAAGTGATCTGGCAATATGAGCAATTCCTACCTCAATGGGAAAAAAGAGTATTTTTTTTGCCATGGGATATTATCTCATAAATCCAACCATCTGGATCCCCGCGCCTGCCCGCCTCTGGAGGATGCGCGAGGATGACATCATACTACCACCACTCACTATCCTCCCCTTCTTCTCCAGAACTTATGAATCGAGATTTGGTAGCCATATTACGCCTACCAAATATGAATCTTCTTTTTGCATAGGTGATGTATAGCTTTTGCATCGCACGTGTAATGCCAACATAAAATAATCTGCGCTCTTCTTCCAGCTGATGCAGATCGTCTACAGACCTTGAGTGCGGTAATATCCCTTCTTCCAAACCCGTGATAAATACAAACGGGAATTCTAAACCTTTTGCCTGATGAAGCGTCATGAGTCGCACGCCTTGTCCAGACGTACCCAATTTTTCTTTTTCAAAATATTCAGATTCAACCAGTGCAACTTGCTCGAGAAATTCAACTAAATCTGGAAATGTTAGAGCTACCGATTTAAGTTCTTTGATGTTTTCAAGCCTGGCATATTCTTCTGGAATATCTGGATCGTATAAACCCAAGTATTCCGTAGCGTCAAATATTCGTTCCATAAGCTCTGCAGAAGGGATATCTTCAATTGAATCTTTGATTTCATCGTAAGAAGTTCGAAATGTATCAAAACGTCGTTTCCCTAATTTTTTTATGCGTTCAAGCGATACTGAATCTTCTGGGTGAATGAGTAATCGCAGGTAAGACAACACATCTTTCACTTCTTTGCGCTCGTAAAATCTGGTTCCCCCAACCAATACATACGGAATGCTGTAATGCAGAAACATTTCTTCGATTATGCGTGACTGTGCGTTGGTTCGATACAGCACTGCCATATGTGCAAAATCTTCGGTATTTGCAAGCTCCTGCAAGGTGTTTGCAATATACATTGCTTCATCTTCTTCATTGTCTGCTTCGTAATATTCAACTTCCTCCCCCTGATTATTTTTGGTATGAAGTTTCAAAATGGGATGCGTTTCATTTTCAGATATTACTGAATATGCCATATCTAAAATGTTTTGAGTTGAGCGGTAATTTTGTTCGAGCTCCACAATCTTTGCATCTTCAAAGTCTTCTGAAAATTTATTCAAATTCTGTATATCGGCGCCGCGCCATGAATAAATACTTTGAGAAAAGTCCCCCACCACAGTGATATTATTACTACCTTGACTGAGTTTTTTTGTCAGAACGTACTGCGCGTAATTGGTATCTTGAAACTCGTCAACCAGAATATATTGATATCTCTCGTGATATTTTTCAAGAACGTGGTCATTTTTGCTAAAGAGCTCCACCACTTTCATAATAAGATCATCAAAGTCCAGCGCATCGTTCTTTTTCAATTCTTTTTGATACTGAACATATAATTCTGCAACCATGGCTGATCGGTAGTGTGAGAACAAATCGAGATATCGCTCTGGTCCAACCAGTTGATTTTTAGCAGTAGATATATGAGACAAAAAATACAGGGGCGAATACTTGCCTTGCCTACTTATGGATGCTTCGCTTTGTTTTTTGAGTATAGACTTTATGAGCTGTTGCTGATCTTGAGCATCATAAATAGTAAAGCTATGAGGAATACCTATGTGAACACCGTCACGCCGCAACACCAGGGCACAAAATGAGTGAAATGTTCCGATAAATCCCAAAGATAATTTTCCACCAGAAGCTTTCAAGATACGGTCTTTCATCTCACGAGCGGCTTTATTGGTAAACGTGATCATAACTATAGATGAGGGAGACACCTTATGATTCTGAATAAGGTTTAATACTTTGTGAATAAGGACGCGCGTTTTACCAGAACCTGCACCAGCGAGTATTACACATGGGCCGTCAGTTAGCTCTACTGCCTCTTTTTGTTTGGAGTTTAATCCTTCAAAAATATCTATCATGAGATCTAATGATATAATAAAAATTATGAAATATCTTATAGCCAACTGGAAAGCACAAATGACATTACCTCTTGTTATAACATGGGTAAACGAATTCAGAAGTCTTGTTGAAAAGGATGAGCAGGTATCGTCGGCACTTGCCGATAAGGTATTTAAAATAATTATCTGTCCTCCCTCACCATTCACTCTATATCTTAAAAAGCACTTAGGAGATGCGCCTGGTATAGCAATTGGATCTCAATCGCTTTCTCCGAAGGAGAATGGTAAATATACTGGTGAAGTTACGGCAGAAGCGTTAAGTGGTGTTGTAGATTATTCGATCATCGGACATAGCGAACGACGCTCACATTTTAAAGAATCAGAAGAAGTAATCAAAGGCCAGATTGACCGAGCACAAGAAAATGGTATCAAGCAAATACTTTGCGTACGAAATCAACAAGACAAATTATATGAGGGTGTGAGTATGGTAGCATATGAACCAACGGGAGCAATCGGCACCGGTGCCAACGCTGCCGTCGTCGATGTCCTCGATATGAAAAAACAATTATCTATACCTACCAATATACCCTTTTTATACGGTGGCAGTGTTTATGCTGAAAATATGACTGAATATCTTGATACTGGTGAAGTTGATGGATTCTTAGTTGGCACTGCGTCTTTATCTGCAGAAAAATTCTTCGCTATGGCTTACAAGATGTTAGAGTAAGAGTGCAAGAAGAATAAGTGCTCCGCCACCTACCGTCATATATCCGATCCAATCACTAAATCCTGCGACAGGAAGTTGTTTAATTGGGCTTGGTGTGGCAGTTACTATTATAGCTCCCCCGCCTGTTTCAGGAAGTTTACTAATAGTAGGTGTTGGTGTAGTTTTTATACTAGTTGGTGATGGGGTAACAGGAGTAGTAGGTGTTGGGCTCGTGCTTTGAAACGTAATGGTTGGTGTTGGATTTGCAGCCAGTAATGGATCTTTTTTACCTTCAGAAGCTTGTGAATTCAACAAAACAAGCGGGCTTGACCCGTCTTGAATAATAAATACCAAGTAGCCTGCAGCTCCAACAAGAATGAGTATGACGATGATGAGAATAATAGATTTAGAATCTTTCATAGCGTATACATTTTATTGTAGCATATATCGCTGTTGTCATTTCAAAAACGCTATCATGAGTCCAAACAGGGCAAACACTATGGAAAGAAGCCATGCACGCATGACAATTTTTGGTTCTTCCCAACCCATAGTTTGAAGAAGGAGGTGAAGCGGAGCCGCTTTAAATATACGTTTACCTCGGTACTTTTTACTCACTAGTTGGGCAAGGGAACTGATGATTTCAATAAGAAAAATGCCCCCTATGATGGGAAGTGCAAATGACTTACCAAGGAGCAGTCCAATGACAGCAAATGTTGCACCAAATGAGAGTGCGCCGGTGTCACCTAAAAATATACGTGCTGGATATATATTAAAATATAAAAAGGCAATAAGACCACCTACCCAGACGGCGATAAAAATAGACAATGGCACATCAATGATGGTTCGTGCTATGGCCCAAAAACTAAATAGGGTGATCATAAGCACACCACTGGCCAAGCCATCTAGTCCATCTGTGATATTTACCGCATTAGCAAATGCCACAATGACAAATGTTGCAAATATGATGTACAGCCATCCAAAATCAAACACGCCAAAAAAGGGAACATGTATGAAATGAATACCTAATCCAAAGTAGAGACCTAATGAAATAATCAGTGCGAGGGCGATTTCTAAATATAATTTTGCATTCAGTTTCAGTCCAAAAAATTCCTTCTTTCGCCAATGAAGCATTTTATTCAAATCATCATATATACCAAGAAGGGCAAAACTCAGAAAGGCAAATAATATAATAGCTACCTCCATGACGATTGATTCATAATTTGAGCTTATGAATATACCAAAAGCACTAAAACTGGCCAGAAAAAACAACGTAAGAATAGTAGATATTATGGTGACAAGTACTCCCCCACCTACTGGTGTACCCGATTTATGTTGATGATATGAATCAAATAGAGGAGTCGGCTTATTCATGGGGTCCCTCGTATCTTGATGAGCTCGTTGAAACTGGATATGGTAGAGAAAGTTTATAAACGGCACAATAAGGACGAGATGAATGATAACCGAGATGATTGTTATGTATATATAAAGCGCCATACGTTAGAAACCCATTCCGAGAAACTCAAGAATCTTAGGAATAAAAATAATACTCGACACAACTATTGCTCCAAGTGCAACCAAGAGCATTGCTGCAGCAGACACGTCTTTTGATATTTTAATATCTTCATTAAAGTTTTTATCTACTGCGTCTCCCAGTTTTTCTATTGACGTATTGAGTGTTTCAACGATTAAACCAGTGATAATAAATACGATAATCGTAAGCCATTCGTTATAGGAAATGTGAAAAAATGCACCACCAAGAATTGCAATGAGTGTGAGTAAGAGGTGTACGCGATAATTAGGTTGCGTTTGCAGGGCCCAAAAAAGACCATATGTGGCATGTTCAATAGAATCTGCGTGACGTTTAATCATGATATTATATTCATCAATAATGATGTTATCTTTTCACTATCGTGACGGAGTACACTTCGAGTAAGCATATCGCCAGCGCTTTTGCTTAAATGTGAACGATTGATAACATCCTCTTCTATGATTGTACCTGCAAAACCAGCATTTTGTAAATCATTTTCAACCTCATGTTCATCGTGGTCGTGATACCACTCTTTGATAGGAGCTGGAATACTTCCTTTGTGAGCTATCACATAGTCAGGAGCTCTACCAGTGTACATCTCTAAATCAGCTAAAAAGTTTGAAGCCTTATAGCCGGATGTTTGACCAGCTTTGGTCATAAGGTTAAGAACATAGATGATTTTAGCCTTACTTTCTTTGATGATTTTTTTTACGTTACCTACAATAAGTACCGGCACTATGCTGGTGTATAAATCGCCAGGACCAATGATGATGTAGTCTGACTCTTGCAAGCATGTTATAGCTTTTTGGTTTGGAGCTGCATCTGGTTCTAAATATGCGCGCTTTATATGGGTGCGCTCTGGATTATTTTCGTCGATGTTACTTTCACCCTTTATAAGGGTTCCATTTTCATACTCCACGCATAACGTTGTTGGTTGATGAGTTATGGGGTATACGTGCCCTTTTGTTTGCAGTACATATGAGGCTGTTTCCATAACCGTATCATAGTTTCCCGTTATTTTTTCTAATGTTGAAAGAAAGATATTGCCAAAGTTATGCCCTTTGAGATCGCCCTTTTCAAAACGGTATAAAAAGAGCTTACGCCACAATTCAGGTGCTTCAGACAGTGCAACTAAACACTGACGCAAATCGCCCGGAGGCAATACGCCCAGTTGGTCACGGAGTCTGCCTGTTGAGCCACCAGAGTCCATCATGGTTACTATGGCTGCCAAGTCAAGCTCGTAGGATTTTAATCCAGATAAAGTGACAAAAGATCCTGTCCCACCGCCAATTACAGTTACTTTTTTCATATTGCTTAATTATACAATACATAGTATTCTATAGTGTATGAAACGGCCTACAGCGGTAATTCTTGCTGGTGGTATAGGTAAGGCTTTTAAGCCTCTTGTCACCAATAAAACACTTATTCCCTTTTTGGGAAAGCCTTTATTGCAACACGTCATAGAGATGCTTGAAGCAAATGGTATTCACGAAGCACTTATTGTAACCAATGAAGATAATGAAGCATGGCTTTCTTCGTATCAGCCGTTTAATATTACCCTTCG
>CALRFM010000006.1 GCA_943356515.1 Patescibacteria group bacterium | reverse complement strand
TGGTTTTTCTTCTTTATCAGATACTGCTACCTGCGTATCTGCGGGAGGATTTGCCAATTTTTCTTGAACTGATTGATAATACATAAACCCACCAACAGCTATGATACCAACAATAAGAACGCCGATTATTATTTTTAACATATATACATTTTAAATAGTAATTTCGAGTAACCCATTATAGGACAAGTTCTCTTACAACTCAATATGCTTTACCAATCCTTGCAACGTTTCATGACCATTCCATGTGTTCAAATCTATCTGATAGACTACACGGACAGTCTGATTCTTACTTAACTTCTTAAATATATCTGCCTGATGAAATGCTACCATTTCGATGGGAGATGATAGATTTTTGGTATCTTTCACTTGCAATTTGAGATGATTTTTTAGCTTTCCCAAAATTCCCGCATGAACAACCTGCACGTGAGATACAAAGGTAGGCCGCGGGTTTCCTATGCCAAAAGGATTCAAGCTTTGAAGCGCATCATACAGTTTTCTACTTACCAGTGACAATGGCATGCTTATATCTGCAAAAACCGTACGCTCTACATCTTTATTGGTGATTTGTTTGGAGGCCAGCAACTGAGCTTTTTTGATAAATTCATCTCGTTTTTTTTCAAGCAAGGTAAAACCAGCAGCACCAGCATGACCACCGTAATTTACCAGATACTTCTGAAGTTGTCCCAAGAATTCCGTAACATGAAATCCGTGAATGGATCTGACTGATGCTTTATAATGCCCATCTCCCCGAGTCATTATGATTGTTGGTCGATAATATTTTTCTACCATTCCACTTGCAATGAGCCCTATTACTCCTTCATGCCAGTGGTCGGAATAGAGAATAATGAGTTTCGGTAATTCACCACTTACTTTTTGAGATTCAACCATATGTTCTGCTTCTTTTATATGTTCTCTTACCAGTTCTTGCCGTTTGGTATTCACACTTCCAATCTTTTGGGCAAGCCCTTTCGCTCGTTTATCACTAGTAGTACAAATAAGGCGAAGCGCATCTATAGCATGCTCCAATCTACCTATTGCGTTTATACGTGGTGCTATGATAAATCCTACTTCGTAGGGAGATATGGAGCGCCCTTCTATTCCAGCCTCGCGAAGTAGGTGAGTGAATCCATGACGTTTCATGTGGGTAAATGCTTTCAAACCATGCGACACCAGGCAGCGCGATGGGCCAACGAGTGGAACTAAATCTGCCACCGTTCCAATGGATGCGATGGCTGCATAATCAACGTTAAAATTGTGCTCTAGTTTTTTCACATGAGATGACTGATGCTTTAAGTGCTGAAATAATTCCTTTGCTACAAAATACGCCACGCCCGAACCAGACAATGCCGGAATGTGAATAATAAGCTCAGCATTAGTAGGAATAGCTTCTTGCTTGTGATGATGGTCGGTAACGATGACTGGGATACCCAATATCTCCTTTGCATATCGTATCTGCTCTACTGCAGTAATTCCATGATCTACGCTTATGATGAGGTTTGGATTGTATTTTTTTTTAATAGTATCGAGTCCTATTTTTGAAAACCCATATCCTTCAGTAGTACGATCTGGAACATAAGGCATGGCATTAAATCCCAGAAGATGAAGCGTTTCCCACAAAACGGCACCGCCAGTTATGCCATCTGCATCATAATCAGTATAAACAACGACCGTCCCATTTGATTCGTATACGTTAGAAAGTATAGTAACTAATTGAGTAATGTCTTTTTTTTGGTATCCAAAATCTGCTAATCCAAGTGTTAATGGAGATGGGGGAGATATGAAAGCCTCTTTATTCTCTACTCCACGCTCTTTCAAAATCATATCTACAATATCTTCTACCTGCATTGGCTTGGTAATTTCATTTTTGAATTTGATTTCCATATGTTACTCTCCCAAACTCTTTTCATCTGATGCAGACAACGACGATGTAGATTCTAACTTATGCCCTAATTTGGTTAATTGTTGGAGCATATTTGAAGACTGACTATAAGCATTTACAATGTGTTTATTCAGAACTGTTGCCGCATCTTCAGTAGCTTCATAATACTTTTGCATTGATTTAAGTGCCGATAATATTTCCTTTGCTTGATGCTCCACACGCTGCCCTTCATGAGAAATGAGTATTACTCGTAAATATGCATAAAAGCTCATAGGCGACACCGGAACAATACGATGATCTGAAGCGTAATCATATATTTTTGCCGAATTAATGATTTCGTAATAGACACTTTCTGAAGGGATATACATGAGTGCATAGTCAAGCGTTCCCTCAGAGGGAAGAATATATTTTTTGGAAATTGAGGCAATATGTTCTTTTACATCGCTCATAAATTCCTTTCGTGCAGACAATCGATCTGCTTCAATTTTCAGTTCCGTCATTTTTTTGAAATTTGAAAGCGGAAATTTAGAATCAATAACAATAAGACCCTGAGTAGTTTGTATCACCGCATCAGCTCGGGTTCCATCTTGAAATGAATGTTGAAGAGAATACATCTCACTAGGCAATGACTGACCTAACATCTCTTTCAATACCTGCTCGCCTATGTTACCACGAAGTTTTGGGGACTGGAGAAACGTTTGAAGTTCTTGCATTGAACGACCAATCTCTGAAAATTCTCCAATAGTTCTTTGTACATGCATCATAGCTTCTGCAGACTTGTCGAGCCGTTTATTGAACATATCCATATTGTGGGTTAGTTTTGTATCTACGTGGCTATTGGTTTGATCTATGCGATTACCTAGATCTTTAAGCCAAGATACCAGCTCATCAGAAACTTGAGAAGATGATGCAAGCTTATTAAGCCACGCACGCACAATAACGAGGATGATGATGGCAGAAACAGCTATAAAAACATAGGGAAGTACTTGCATACGAAGTACATTATACATGGGGGATACTATTTACAGAAGGCCGCCGCTCCCTGAGAAGATTTTTGGCTTGAGAGGATTCTCTTTTGAAGATTCATTTGATTCAAATTCTTTAGGTACTGATACTTTTTCTACTTGATCTATACTTGTTTGTCTATTCATGACCGATGGTTGTGGCATATATTGTGGTTGAACAAACTGACCGCCGTACATGTTGTTTCCCATATTTGGTACAGGCATAACTCTCTTCTGAGCTCCTGCGCGCATAAGAGCCGCAACAGAGTCATATGTTTCAGCATTTACTGAATATGCCGTAAGATTGTTGGTTGCCGTTTGAATTCCTGCGTATAAATTAGTAGCCATTGTTTTATCGATCTCCACTTTAAGTCCTTGAATTACTTTCATTACAAGTTCGCTCGTAGATGAGCTCGATTTTGAAACAAGATTAATTGTTCCGTATGAATTATTGATAAGGTGTCGATCGATGTTAATGATGTTTTTTCCGCTAAACATACTTTCATTTTGAGTATAAATGTCACCAAGGCTTTTAAGGTTAGGTGCATCTATAGTGATAATAAAATCTACCTTCCCACCAGTATAAGAAAACTGCACGTCATTTGGTTGAATCTTATTACTTCCTTCTCGTGGTACGATAATGAGATTAAATCGTTCACCTTCAATATTGTAATCTACTTTATCTATAGTGCCATCTTGGTAAGGAAAGGATACGATGAGATTGTCTCCACCAGTAGTAAGTGACGTTTTAATTTTATCTGCTCCTTGCAGATCACTTTGAGGAATAGCTGAGGCAACAATAGATATATTCTTACCCATTTTAATGAGTGCCATATAAAGGGCAGTAGAAGCAGCAATTGCATCAGGGGTAGGATTTGCGGCAATAGCAATAATTCCAGAATCTTGCTTTGCAAGAACTTCACGTATTTGACCGATAAGTTTTTCTGTATCAACCGTTGGTTGTTGATTCATTGATGGGTTCATATTATAGGATATATTTTACCACATCACCCTCTTTTATGTCAACCTCCGGAATAAACTGCATTCCACACTCTTGATCCTTCTTGACCTCCTGTACTCTTTTAGCTCTAATGCGCAGTGACACAAGTTTAGTATTTCCTATAAGCTTATCGTCTCGATATATTTCAGCAGTATCACCTAAGTTAACTTTTCCTTTGGTTATGAGGCCGCCAAACACTTTTTCACCATCTATAATAAATGTTGCAAGAATCTTAGCTTGAGCTTTTAGATTCTTCTCGTGCTCTGATTTCTCTTGCATAATATCTGATACTTCTTCAAGTTCTTCAAGAAGTTCATAGATTATATTGTAGGTTTTAATAATAACCTTTTCTTGCTTTGCTAAGTCTTTTACGTCACTTATGACTTTTACAGAAAACCCTATGACAATAGCCTTTGTTGTTTTTGCAAGAAAAATATCTGATTTATGAATATCACCTACTACCCCCAACACGATAGATATATTTTCATTTTTCTTCAGTGCATCGGTAATAGCTTCAAGAGTACCCTGTGATTCAGTTTTGAGAATAACAGAGAGCTTATGAGATTCTTCTTTTTTCTTAAATAGTGATGCGATATCGAATTTCTCTAACGCTTCTTCTTCTGCCTCCTCTTCAATATGTTCTTGCTCTTTTGATGTTATGACGGATCCAATTTCTGGGATATCTGAAAAGCCTAAAAGTACAAATGGAGCAGAAGGTACAACCTGTCGCAACTGTTTACCAGTATCACTTATAAGAGAGCGCACTTTTATTTTCCCTGCAGATGTATAGAGTTCATCACCCACTTTGATGGTGCCATTTTTAATAATGATGCTTGATGTCACGCCGCGGGTATCTTTGTTTGATTCGATGATATATGCTTCAACGTCAGCTGATGGATCGTATTCTAACTTTTGATCTGCTGCAATAAGAAGAAGCGCTTCTAAAAGTTCAGGTACACCGTCACCTTTTGCTGCAGATATGGTAAGGGCCAACACATTGCCACCCATTTTTTCGGTAATAACTTCGTGTTTGAGAAGGTCTTTAATTACTTTTTCAGGCTTTGCATCTGGTAAATCTATTTTATTGATGGCAACAATATAAGGAATGTTGGCACTTTTGATATGTGCGATAGATTCAATGGTTTGCGGTTTTATTGAATCTTTTGCATCTATGATGAGAATAGCTATATCGGCTATAGTAGCTCCACGAGATCTAAGCTTTGAAAAGGCCTCATGACCAGGAGTGTCAATAAACGTTATTTTGTCGGTATCATACCCTTTTATTCCGGTTTCTATTTCGTAGCCTCCAATGCGCTGCGTTATGCCACCATGTTCTCGCGCCGCCATACGACTGCTGCCAATGGTATCAAGGAGTGTGGTTTTACCATGGTCTACATGGCCTAAGATAGTAACTATTGGTGGACGTGTCATGCTTCTTTTTCATCTTTAGACTCTGGAGTTTCTTTTCCTTTAATCTGATGAATATCAATTTCATAATCAGTCAATGTTGCGGCAAGATTTACATTTGCTCCATTTCTTCCTATTGCAAGTGGTGCTTGAGACTCTTCTACCGTAACTTCAGCTCTTTTTGTTTTTTCATCGAGTACTACGGACACTACTTGTGCAGGAGACAATGCGCTTACTAAAAATGTTTTTATATCTTGGTTCCATTGAATAATGTCGATCTTTTCTGTTCCGTTAAGCTCATCTGTGACAGTTTGTACTCGTATGCCTTTTTGACCCACGCATGCGCCGACAGGGTCTACGCCACTTTGACTGCTATGGACTGCTATTTTTGCTCGTTCACCTGGCTCTCGGGCTACGCGTTTGATTTCAACCGTACCATTGGCAATTTCTGGTACTTCACGTCTAAAAAGCTCGACTATGAGCTGCTCATCTGCGCGAGACACAATAATGCGTGAGTATCCAGCTGGATTGGTAGCAATTTCTTTGAGTAAAAACATGTATCGTTCATTTACTGCCAACTGCTCTTTGCGGATTTGCTCATCTCGAGGAAGTATGGCTTCTGTTTTACCAATATCAACATATATATTATTTACATCTTGGCGTATGATACGGCCCCGTACAAGAGTTCCAACTTGGTCGAGATAGTGAGATATGATGGTTTTCTTCTCTATTTCACGAATTTTTTGAACAATAACTTGCCGTGCAGTTTGTGCAGCAATACGGCCAAATCCAGGAGGGGTAATGTCTTTTTTATTTTCAATAATGTGAGTTTCGCCCGTATTAGTATCTATTTTTACTGTTATGTCACGCTCTTCGTCTATCACAGATTGACCATTTTCTTTATAATAAGCAGCAAGAATAGCACCTTTCATAGAAGATATAACGTCATCTACGCTGATACCTCGCTCGGTTGCGACTTGATTTAGGGCCAATGTAAATTCACTTTTTACTATTACCATACAGCTAATTCTAGCACAAAAAAGCCAAATTACAATGAATCTCCCCTTTCTAGTCTTGTATAATGAACACATGTCTTTTTTTATATGCTCAAACTGCGGTGAAGGTTCTGCCTCGTGGATGGGCAGGTGCCCGAATTGTAGTGAATGGAATACCCTTGTCCAAAAACGTGAAGCAAAAACAACAAAATCTAAAAAAACTGAGGTGTTTGAATCTAAGGCATTCAAAAAAATTGCCGCTTTAGACACCAATCGCAACAAAACCGATGTGTATGAACTCGATAGGGTGCTTGGAGGCGGAGTGGTAAAGGGTGAAGTGATACTTGTTACCGGTGAGCCTGGAGTAGGCAAGTCTACGCTTCTTCTTCAAAGTTTACATAAGCTCAAAGCATTATATATTTCTGGTGAAGAATCTGCAGAACAAGTAAAAGATAGAGCAGATAGACTTGGCATACCTCTTGCAACCATGTCTTTTTCTGATTCACTACAGGTTGAGGCAATTGATGGAGGAGTGCGAGAGCTGAAAGTTGTTCCAGAAATAATTGTTATCGACTCTATTCAAACTATCTATTCCAAAGATGTGATGAGCGCGCCTGGGAGTATATCTCAACTCAGAGAGGCCACGGCACGACTTATTCGACTCAGTAAAGAGACGGGTATCCCTATGATTATTGTAGGACATGTAACTAAAGATGGAGATATTGCAGGGCCAAAAGCACTCGAGCATATGGTAGATGCCGTACTGCATTTTGAAGGAGAACGCGTGTCAAATTACAGAATATTACGTGCCCAAAAAAATAGATTTGGTTCAACTGATGAAATCGGCATATTTGAAATGACATCCAAAGGACTGAAAGAAGTAGATAATCCTACGGTATTTATAGATAAACAAGAAGAAATAGATGTTCCTGGCAAATCTATTGCAGGAGTTATGGAAGGGCAACGGCCACTCTTTTTTGAAATACAAGCGCTTGCCACCAAATCATTTTTAGCTATGCCACGAAGGGTAGTGAAGGGGTTAGACTACAACAAAGTGCTTCTTCTTATTGCAGTAATTCAAAAGCATTTGAATATAAACCTTAGTACCTATGATTTATATTTGAACGTTATTGGTGGTGTACAAGTTAAATCACCTGCTGCAGACTTGGCTGTAGTTGCAGCAATTCTATCTACGGTAAAAGATATTCCTCTCTCTAATCAAACCGTTTTTACCGGAGAGCTTGGATTATTGGGTGAAGTTCGCAAAGTTTACGGCGAAGAAAAGATTGTACAAGAAGCGAAACGACTCAAATTTACCAAGCAATATCATTCAAAAGAATGTAAGAACGTGAAGGAATTGTATTCAAAAATGGCAAAATAGCCTACTCCAAAACAAACACTTCTTCTAACTTCGATGTTTTTCCATTTGCTCCTTGAACATTGATAATAAGCTTATTATTCCCTTTCGAAAGGGGAAACTCATAGTTAAAAACGCCCTTATTGTCTGGGAATAATTCTTGATCAAAAATAGTGATAGTAGATTCTATGGTTGTTTGACCTGTAATGCTGATGCGGTCTACATTACGAAATATTCGCTTCTCTGGTGCCAAAATACTTATGTTTGGCGGCTGAAAATACATGCGAATTTGATATCCAAAATAGGCAAAGAACAAGAGCAATATACCAATTATCATGCCATACAATATTTTCTTTGTTTCTGGCAAGATGCTCAGTGATGGCAGTTTTCCCTTAAATGTAAGTCGCTCACTCTTCTCAAAGTCGCGGCGAAAATATGCCAAGGCATTGTCTGGACTTACGCCAAGATATGATGCATAGGTGCGAATAATACCACTAATATATACACGAGAACTAAACGAAGACCAGTCATTATTCTCAATAGCTTCTAAGTAACGCCTGCGAATGCGCGTTTCTTTTTCTACATCTTCTAACGAGATATTTTTCCGTTTCCGAACATTAAGAAGTAATTCTCCGACAGTGAGCATAATTAAACCCTCCCCGTATATTCTCCTGTTTCTGGATTAATAGATATTATTTCACCTTGTTTTATAAAAAGTGGCACCATAACTTTTGCACCGGTTTCTACAATAGCTTCTTTTTTAGCATTACTTACCGTGTCACCACGGGCTGCATCTTCTGTTTCAGTTATTTTCAATTGTACGCTTGCTGGCGGTCGAATACTCAGCGGCTTATCGTTATATACATAGACAAACATCGCTTCGCCTTCTTTGAAAAAGTTAATAATAGTACCAATAACACTCAGTAAGAGCGTATGCTGTTCATATGAATGTTGATCCATAAAAAATGCATTTTCAGTATCTTTGTATAAATATTGCATTTCAGTACTTGCAACTTCCACAGTTTCTACACTTTCTTGAGATTTATAAGTCATATCTATAGATTTGCCATTAGTGACATTTTTCATTTTAGTCCGCATCACAGCTGAACCCTTTCCTGGGGAATAAAATTCTGTTTTTTGTAATTGCCAAATATCATTTTGATAGAGGACAAATTCTCCTCTTTTTAAGTTTCCTGCTGGTTTCATATTATGAAAAAGTAATTAATTTAATATCTTTGATACTTTGCACATTGGCAAAAATCATTCCAATTCTTTCAACGCCAATGGCAATACCCGTACATTCTGGCATGCCGCGCTCCAATGATTCAATAAATCCCCAATCAACGGGGTGACTTATTTTACCAGAGATTTCCCGTTCCTTGGCTTCTTGTTTAAACCTTGTTTTCTGTAACGTCGCATCGGTAAGTTCTGTGTAACAATTCCCCAGCTCAAGTCCGGCAATATAAAACTCAAATCGCTGTGCAGTAACTCCATCGTTGTTCGGCTTTGATAGTGCGGCAAATTGTACTGGGTAATCGTAGAGCATCGTAGGATACCCATTCATGCCCAAGTGAGGTTCTACTTCTTGAGTGTATAGTTGTGACCATATATCGTCATAGGTGAATGATTCTGTTTTATACCCTTTTTTTTGAGCAGCTGCAATAAATGCTTCTTCATTGAATAATGTTTCTGGGTTAATGTGAGCATATTTTTCAAATGCCTGCGCAACGGTAAATGTTTCCCACTTTTCAAGGGAGATTAACGTTCCCTGATATGAAATGCGTGAGTCATCACCTGTTACGATTTTTGCGATATGCTGAAGAAGCTTCAATACCTGATCTGCCATATAATGATAATCTTTTCCTACTTTATACCACTCAAGCATGGTAAATTCCGGCTCGTGTCTGGGCGAATGAGGTTCACTGTTTCTAAATGCTTTACCCATGTAATAACAGTCTCCGATACCTGATGCAAGTAACCTTTTGATAAAAAGCTCGGGCGATGGAGTGAGAAATAAATTCTGCTTTTCATCCATGTATTTGAATTCAGTTTTGAAAACTTCAAGATATGGTTCTGGAATGAGAGCTGGTGATAATACGGGCAAATCAAGCTCAAGATATCCATTATCGTTAAGAAACGAACGGATAGATTGAACAATCTGAAGATAGGTTTTATATGAACCGTCTTTCGAATAGTTTGACGTTATATTCATGAAATTTCTTTTTCGAATTCTTGTATAAGCTCTTTTGCTTTGCTAGATAATTTTGTTGGCATAGTGACAACAAATTGTATGTATTGATCTCCTTTGCGCGAAGATTGAGGGTAAGGTATTCCTTTGCCTTGCAACCGAAGCATGCTGCCACTTTGCGTTCCTGGTTTTACTTTTACGTTTACCGCTTTATCTATAGTGGGGATTTCTATGGTAGCTCCAAGTATGGCCTGCGTGAGTGATATAGTTTGTTCGTAATACACATCTTGACCTTTTCGGGTAAATCGCCTGTCTGGCGTAACGCTCATAACTACGTCAAAGTCATTAAACCGAATTCTCGTACCATTGTCTACCCCTGCAGGAACCTTGATAGATTTTTCTTTCCCGTTCATCACGGTCAGTTTTTCTACTCCTCTTACTGCTTCTAAAAAGGAGATTTGCATTTGGTATACCGATCGTGGTTGACGGGTTTGCCGAGACCTACCATAGGGCGATTGCCCACCAAAAAATTGTTCGAAGATATCAAATGGATCCACGCCGCCAAAATCAAAGTTCACGCTTTGCCCGCCAACATTGGAGTAGTATCCTCCTTGGCCACCATATGGGTTTTGACTAGCTGCAGAATGGCCCATCTGATCATACATGTTTTTCTTTTTTGGATCAGACAATGTTTCGTACGCTTGATTGATCTCTTTGAACTTTTGCTCTGCTCCCTTTTCTTTGTTCTTATCTGGATGCCATTTGAGCGCAAGCTTGCGATAAGCCGACTTTAACTCTTGCTTGGAGGAGTTTTTACTCACTCCAAGCACTTGATAATAATCCATAATTATTCAACAACCTCGCCCTCTTCTACATCTTTTTGCTTTTCATCAACATGTTCACCTTCTTGATGAGGCTCTTTTTTATTCATTGCTTCGCCAATTTTCTGTAACGTTTCGGTTACTTCTCCGATCTTTGTGTCCAGCTCGTCGGCGGTTACATCTTCGTTTTTAAGCATTTCTTTCAAGCTTGCAACTGACTCTTCAACCTCTTTTTTAACATCTTCTGGAACTTTGTCTCCCGCATCTTTCAGAGCTTTTTCTGAGGTGTAGATTAAGTGTTCTGCTTTATTTTTAGCTTCAATTACAATCTTTAGCTTTTCATCTTCTTCGGCATGCTCTTCTGCTTCAGTCTTCATCTTTTCCACTTCAGCATCACTTAAGCCCGTGCCACCTTGAATGGTGATACTTTGAGTTGTGCCAGTTGCCTTATCTTTGGCAGTTACCGTAAGTATTCCATTGGCATCTAGGTCAAATGTTACCTCAATCTGTGGAACGCCACGTGGAGCAGGAGGAATACCTTCAAGGTTGAAGGTTCCGAGTGATTTATTATCTTTTGCCATGGGCCGTTCTCCTTGAAGGACATGAATCTGAACCTGCGTTTGACTGTCCTGCGCAGTTGAGAATGTCTCAGATTTAGCTGATGGCACAGTGGTGTTTCGGGGAATAAGCGGGGTCATAACACTACCCAGTGTTTCTACGCCAAGCGTGAGTGGAGTAACATCAAGAAGCACCACATCTTTGGCATCTCCGGAAAGAATTCCCGCTTGAATGGCAGCTCCAATAGCTACTACTTCGTCTGGGTTAACCGACTTGTTTGGCTCTTTTCCAAAGAATTTTTTAACTTCTTCTACGATCTTTGGCATACGGGTCATGCCGCCTACCATAATTATTTCATCGATGTCTTTTGTTTCTAGTTTGGCATCTTTGAGTGCAGCGCGAACGGGGCCAAATGATTTTTGAATAAGCTCATCTACTAACGTTTCAAGCTTAGCACGTGTTATTTTGATCACCAAATGCAGAGGTTGATCATCTCGAACCGTTATGTACGGAAGATTGATCTCCGATTCTTGTGAAGATGACAATTCAATCTTGGCTTTTTCTGCTGCTTCTTTGAGTCGTTGTAATGCTTTTACATCTTTGCGAAGATCAATGTTATTTTCTTTCTTAAATTCATCGGCAAGATAGTTTATAAGTACTTGGTCAAAATCATCTCCACCCAAGTGGGTATCTCCATTGGTTGATTTGACTTCAAACACTCCTTCACCAAGTTCAAGTATAGTGATATCAAACGTACCGCCTCCCAAGTCGAATACCGCAATGGTATGGGCATGAGATGTGTCTAGGCCGTAAGCAAGTGCTGCGGCAGTGGGCTCGTTTATGATGCGCTCAATAGTAAGACCAGCTATTTCACCAGCTTGCTTGGTAGCTTGACGCTGAGCATCATTAAAGTATGCTGGCACGGTAACCACAGCTTTATCTACCGAGTGGCCCAAATAAGCCTCTGCATCTTCTTTTAATTTCGTTAAAATCATGGCAGAAATTTCTTCTGGAGTGTATGTCTTGCCATCGACTTCTACTACTGCCCTGCCTTCTTTTCCTGCTTTTATTTTGTAGGGAAGGTATTTTGCTTCATTTATTACCTCAGGATCTGTTGCTCTTCGTCCCATCAGGCGTTTTATTGAATAAATGGTCCTTTCAGGGTTAAGCACAAGTTGTCGCTTAGCCACATCTCCAACGGTTCGTTTCGTTGGATCTACCACACTAGGAACAACATTTCGTCCTTCTTTAGAATGAATAATTTTGGCCTTACCACCTTCCATAACTGCTATTGCAGAGTTAGTTGTACCAAGATCGATACCTATTGTTTTTGACATATTGTTTTGGTTAAATAATTAAATAATTAATAATGTTCACTGTATTTTACTCACCGTTACTTTGCCGTGTCGGACTATTTGACCGTTTAGCGCATACGCTTTTTCTACTACTTTTGTTACTATATTATCTTCCTTTCCTGCAACTACTTCTACCGCTTCGGCAGTTTCTGGGTCAAATGGTTGTCCCTCCAATGCTATCTCGCTCACCCCTAAATTGTTTAAGGCTTGGATAAATGTCGTACTCACCATACTGAGTCCTGGATCTTGGGTGAATATTGCTGCTTGATTCATATTGTCTAAAACGGGAAATAATTCCATAATGATATTCTTTTTTACCGTATCACGCATGCGTTGTCGTTCATTATCCATACGGTGCTCAAGATTTTTATAATCTGCTAAAGCTCGCAAATATGCTTGTTTATATTCTTCTTCCTTGCACTCATGTTTGAGTATTTCTTCTATTTTTGGCTCTTTCGGTGTTTTTTTCATATTTATTTAGATTCTGGTTCTTCTTTCATCAAATCTTGCAGAAGATGAGAGAAAAATCGTAACTGCGGAACAATAGTTTCATAATGGATATATTTGGGTCCAAGTACGCCTATGATGCCTCGTGATTGTGATCCTTCAAAATCAGCAAAAATACTTGAACAGGTTTCAAAAACTGGGTCGCGAAAATCATCTTGGCCAAGGATATAGAATACATCTTCGTCTGCAACATGCGCAAGACGCAATATTTCTTCCCAAAAGTTTGCTTCATCTAATCGTTTAAATAACATTTGCGATAATGAGACGTTTAGAAAGTCTGTAACTGAAAGCAGATTTCCTATTCCTGCATAATAAAGCTCTCCAGAGTTGGTGGCTATAAGTGACATCAGGCCAGTCTTTTGGGCAAGCACCCGTGCTGCTTGTGAAAACATCTGATTTCGCTTGTCTCGGTCATCCCAAATGCTGTGTTTGTACGCAACTTCGTCTACTGTGGACAGTTCTTTTTCATGCATTACATTATTTATGTAATACCGGTATCCTTTGGGTGATGGCACCCTACCAGACGATACATGGGTTTTTTGCAAATATCCCTTCTTGGCAAGCTCTACCATCTCATTTCGAATGGTTGCAGGAGATACGCCATGTTTGTACTTTTTTTCAATTATTTCTGAACCAACAGCTTGACCCGTTTCAGTGTGTTCACGTATAATTGAGGTCAAAATGTCTATTTGTCTTTGAGTTAATTCATCCATATTAGCATTATCATACCAACTCTGCTAATTCATGTCAAGAGGGAGATGTTATATAATAATCACATGCTGCAACTCCCACCATACGTCACTACCTTCATGAAAACCTTTCAAGACGCAGGATATCGCATATATGTGGTGGGTGGAACCGTGCGCGGACTCCTGATGAATCGGGATATTCTTGATTGGGATTTTACTACTTCGGGAACACCAGAACAGATCATGAAACTCTTTCCTCACAGTTTTTACAATAATAGCTTTGGAACGGTAGGAATACCAATTGAAGCGGATGGAAAAGAAATGGTATTTGAGGTAACCACTCATAGAAAAGAAGGAGATTATTCAAATGCACGTCATCCTGATAGTGTGGAATGGGCAGATAATGTAGAAGACGATCTGGCTCGACGTGACTTTACTATGAATGCAATAGCGTTTGATGGAACAACTATTACTGACCCTTATAACGGGCAGGAGGCTATTGAAAAAAAGATCATAAAAGCTGTGGGGGATGCCAATATTCGATTTCAAGAAGATGCATTGCGGCTCATAAGAGCTATACGACAAGCGGCGCAACTAGGGTTTGCGATAGAGAAGGCAACGATGGCATCGTTGCAAACTCATGCAAAGCTTATAATGGGTATTTCTGGCGAGCGTATACAGGGCGAGCTCTTTAAGCTGATTACGTCAGATAATGCTGCAGATGGTGTGATGCTGATGAAAGATGCTGGACTCCTGCAATATATTTTGCCAGAAGTAGACGACTGCTTTGGCGTAGAGCAAAAAAGCCCGGAGCGACATCATATGTACGATGTAGGAACCCATTTGGTGGAATCACTTCGATACTGCCCGTCTTCAGATGTGATTACGCGCTTAGCCACACTTATACATGATATTGGAAAAAAGGAAACCTATCATAAAGACCCAGAAACGCAGATTATCACGTTTTACAATCATGAAGTAGTTGGCGAAAAACAAGCGAAAGATATTGCCACGCGACTGAGATTGTCCAAAAAAGATGCGCAACAACTAGTGATGTTAGTGCGACAGCATCAATTTACCGTGTCAGAAGAGCAAAGTGATAAAGCGCTGCGTAGATTTATTCGACAAATAGGAGTTGAGAATATAGATGAGATGCTTGCGCTGAGAACCGGAGATAGGCTAGGATCTGGGGCAAAAGAAACATCATGGCGTACCGAGCTATTCAAAAAACGCCTGATTGATGTTCAGAATGTCCCGTTCTCGATTCATGACTTAAAAATCACGGGGCATGACGTGATGGAGCACTTGAATATAAAGCCAGGTCCACAAATTGGAAAGATCATGAATGCGCTTTTTGAGATGGTAGATAATGAAAAAGTGAAAAATGAGAAAGATGCGCTTCTTGCAAAACTCCCTACTCTTCTTCAATAGTCGTTTCTGGCCCGTGACCTGGGTACACGATAGTGTCTGGAGGAAGTGATAGGAGATATTTTAGTGACGATTTTAGTTCTTCTTTATCGCTGTATGCAAAGTCATAACGTCCTACTCCATCTTTAAATAATGTGTCACCTGAAAAAAGAATATTCTTGTCTTTGAGGTACAGTGCGCATGATCCTGGTGTGTGACCGGGTGTGTAAATAATGTCAAATTTCAATCCGCCAGCTGGCGGAAAAATTTCAAATATTCCGATTTTAAGATCTTTTGTATTCATTATCGGAATGGTTGCCGGTTCATAATCTAAAAAATGCTTTGCGGTTTCTACCACTCTATCTAAGAGAAATATGTCTTTTGGATGAATATGGAGAGGCAAATGAGGATAAGACAACTGGATCTCTCCTACAGCCATAATGTGATCAAAGTGTCCATGAGTGGCGATCATACCAACAAGTTCCAAATGTTTGGATGCAATCTTCTCGAGAAGAAAGTCAGCGCTGTCTCCGGGATCAATGAGTAAAGCGTTCCCATCTTGTTCCAGAAGGTAGCAATTTGCCTGCATCTGCCCGAGCGGATACGTGTGAATGTTCATATTACTTCCTCATCTTCTCAAACCAGACTGCCACGGGAGTGGCGACAAACGGAGATGAATACGTGCCGGTGATGGTTCCAACCAATAGTGTAAGTGCAAAGAAGCGTATTGTGGTGCCGCCTAGAAGTACCAGCGTAAGAAGCATGAATATAATGGTGAATGAGTTATTCAAAGATCGCACCATGGTTGCGGTGAGCGCTTTGTTGGCATATTCCTCAATTTTTCCGTTTCCGTATCGCTTGCGATAATTACGGATTTGATCAAATACGACAATGGTATCGTGCACCGAAAAAGACATCGTGGTAAGAAGTGCGGTTACAAATAACGTATCGAGTTGCGCACCAAGAAAATGGGAAAACAGTGCGTACATTCCTACCACTACCAGCGCGTCGTGAACAAGCGCTACAATTGCTGCCATGGCAAAATTGAGATTTCTAAATGCATACGTAACATACAAGAGAATTCCGATTATGGCGATAATCGATGCTATACCAGTCTTTTGTAATGTTTCAGCGCCAATTACTGGACCTACGGTTTCAGATCTTATTATGGTAATTTCTGATGTGTATTGATCAGATAATTGCTGACGAAGTTCTTGTTCTTGTTGCTCATTTATGGCTGAAAGCCGCATGGTTACTTCATTTTGATGAACGCCGATATCTACGATTTCATACTCGAGTCGTGCTACCACTTCGCGCACGCCTGGTTCATCTATAACAGTATCAAATGAATACTGCACATTCGTTCCCCCGACAAAATCAATCGAATAGGTAAATCCCCAGGTGACCATAGCGTAGAGTCCAACTCCGATGACTATAGCTGAAATAGCCACATACAACTTCCAATATTTGAGAAAATTGATCATTTTTTTTGTTTATAAAATACGTTAATAAGCCATTTAGTTATAAAAACGCCCGTAAATAAGCTGGTTGCAACACCAATGCCCAGCGTGAGTGCAAAGCCACGCACCAGTCCAAATTGTGGCAAAAACTCCCAACTCAGGGGGTTGAATAATATAAATGCGACAAGTATGGTGGTAATATTGGCATCTTTTATAGCATCTATCGCACGACCAAACCCTAGACGAATAGATACTTCAAACGCCTTGCCTCTGCGCTGTTCTTCTTTTATGCGTTCAAAAATAAGGATGTTCGAGTCCACTGCCATACCAATAGATAAGATAAATCCCGCCACTCCAGGCAAGGTAAGAACAATGGGTATGGCGCGAAATATGGCAAAATTGATAAGTCCATAAATAATAAGAGCGCCAGCTGCAATAACCCCTAACCGACCGTAATACCCAATCATAAACACCATTACCATACCAAGTCCTATGACACCGGAAGCGACACTCTTTTGCACCTCTTGGCCACCAAGCGATGGTCCAATACTTCGTTGTTCAACTAAAGTAATAGGCACGGGGAGTGCTCCGGAATTGATTGCGATAGCAAGCTGTTTAGCTCCCTCAGTAGTGAAACTACCCGATATTACGGCGCTGCCGCCAATGATCTGTTGTTGCACCATGGGTGCAGAAATAAGGAATTCATCCAAGAAAATACCTACTGGTTTACCCACATTACGTTTCGTTATTTCTGCAAACAACTTGGCTCCAGCTGGGGTAAATTCGAGTGCTACTTGTGGCGTACCATCATTACTATTAAAGTCCACACGAGCCTTTTCTACATCTTTACCCGTAAGACCTGTTTCTCCCGTGAGCCTATTAAATACAGCGCTGGCAGATGCATCTGGTGAAAGACCATCAACTTCTTCTCGAAAGTGGAGCTGTGCGGTTTGACCAATAAGCTGAGATGCGCCAGCTACGTCATATACACCAGGGAGATCTACCGATATACGGTGTACGTCGCCCGATTTTATGGTTCGTACTTCTGGCTCAGATATACCAAAGAGGTTTACACGTTGTTCGATGATGTCGCGGGTTGATTGCAATGCGTCTTCTAGATCTGCTGCATCTATTTGTGAGGTATCGGTCTGAAATACCAAGTGGCTGCCCCCACGCAGATCAAGACCCAATTGAGTACTAAAATCTCTTATTACGCGACCTTCACCTAATTGAAAATTCAATTCCAATACCGGAATTTCTGTTTTTATATGGTTGCCGAATAATCCTATATCTATAGGAATTGAGCGTGGTAAATCGATCCACAGTATAGTGAATACAATAAAGGTTATAAAAGCATAGCGAAAGATTTTCATTTGATAAGTTCTGATTCCTGGCCAACTAACATGATTTTAGGATATTTTAAAAACTTCCAAATAAAGGGATCGTTATTCTTTTTACGAAACGAGAGCTCATCTTCGGTCATGACGGTGAAATTAATATCCCAGCCAAATTCACGACGCGCTGCGGTCATTATAGCCTCAACTTCTGGTATAACAATGACTCCAACAAAAAGGATATAAATTTCATCTTCTTTGATAGATATCTTTTTTGAAAACTTCATAGATATTGCCACAAATTTAACCTTACCAAGCATGCTTTGGTTTTCGATAATAAGCTTTGCAAGCTTAGTGTCTTTGGTATGAATACGAAGAAGTTCATCAAAAAGAGTGTAGTTTTTATTGAGTGAATAAAATACTTTATTGGTCCTGCGCTCACGAAGAAGGACTTTTGCGTTAAAGAGTATGTCAAGTTCGCGCTTGACCGCGTTTACTTCTTCATCTGTTTTGCGAACAATTTCTCGCAAATAATAGACGCCGTCAATTTGATGATAAAAAAGCGAGAGGATCTTGCGGCGTACCTTAGATGGAATGAGTTTATCAAGCATGGTTAATAGGTTACTTCATTGCCCGTGGGCAAGACAGATATCCATATCTTACCACCTACAAGCGATATTTCTTCGTCATTTTCATCGTAGAATCGCATCATTGATTCTTCATCTTCTTTTTCGTATGTCCCTTCTATGACATTTCCATTAAAAAAGATAAGGGCATCATCTGAGCCAATAATATCGTAAAGCAAGTGCTGTCCACCCTCGTACCCATCGTCTGCCACGCTCTCATCGGCAAAGACGACGATCACATTTTTGGCGCGAAGTTGTTTGTCAGTATTAAAATCGATATGTGGTTCTCCCCCATTTTCTCGCGCATAGGTGTTGGTGAGTGGATCATAGGTCCATCCCACGGTATAATCTGTGCCCAAAGCATCGTCCCAGAATCCATATGTTATAGACGTAGTAGTGCCACGCTCTTCTTCTTTTGCGTCTTTTTGAAATGTCCATCCTTCCCAATCTTCATCCCACGCTACATCATCTTTATCTACATTGGTAAGTTTTCTATTTTTAGCTGCATAGTCCCAAAGTTTTTGAGTGTTTGTATATACTGTATGTTCAGTTGCACGCCCAGGAAGCCGGTCATAATCACGCCAATAATTAGGGAATGGTACGGCAAATTGATCGAGATCATTATAACCATACCAGTTAAGATCTTGTATTTCTCCTAACGCGTCAGCTGGACCAGAAGTATTGGCTCCTCCCACATGGCCGTACAACGGACTATTTCCAAATCCTTGTAATAGTTCTACGAAATACATGCGCGCTGAACGAACTGAACCAACAATTTTAGGATCTTCACAATAATAAATAGTAAGGAATCTGGTAATACCACCTTCTAGATC
>CALRFM010000005.1 GCA_943356515.1 Patescibacteria group bacterium | reverse complement strand
GGCAGTATGCGGATAAAGAGCATCTTTGTTCACATATATCTCGCCATGTTTTCCTGATGTATAAACGAAATGATCATCGGTTATGACCGCATTGAGGCTCTTGAGAATTTGTATTATATCCATAGTTGGTTTGGTTAATTAAATAATAGTTCGATATCTGTTGATTTCGTCTCGGAGTTTCTTCGCTTCCTCTTTTGGATCTTTTGAAAAAACGATTCCCCGAGATGAGTTTATGATCATACCTCTTCCTTGTGAGTTTAAGCCCGCCTTGACTGTTTTTTCTACATCCCCTCCTTGTGCTCCTATGCCAGGAACTAAAATGGTCATATCACCAACAATTTTCCGAATTTCTGCAAGTTCCTTTGGATAAGTTGCACCGACAACCAGCATGCAGTTGCCATTGGTATTCCAGTTTGTGACAACAGATTTGGCTACGGTTTTGTAGAGCTTGTCTACATCCCCCGCCCTTTGGGCACCCCCTTCAGAAGGGGGATCCATTGATAGGTCTTGAAACTCTCCTGCACCAGGATTTGAAGTTTTACAAAGAATGATGCAACCTTTTTCTTTTTGATCAAGAAATGGCTGAAGCGCTTCTTTTCCCAAATAGGGATGAAGGGTCACTGCATCAGCTTGAAGATATTGGTATGCAAACTGGACATATCCTTCGTTTGTGCTTCCGATATCTCCCCTCTTGGCATCTAAAATGATGATGATGTCTGGATGATTCTCACGTATATAATCACAGGTCATCTTAAGCTCTGCCACGCCATCTGCACCCCGTGCTTCGTAAAATGCACTATTGGGTTTGTAAGCACATACTAAATCGTGAGTAAGATCGATAATGTGTTTATTGAATGCAAATTGGGGGAATTCCTGGCTTTTAAATTCCTCTGGAAGGTTGTCGAAGTTAGAGTCCAGCCCGACACAAAGAAGAGAGTTATTTTTGGTTATGATGTTGTCGAGCTTTTGTGCAAATGTCATGTGAGAATATTATACTAGATCCAGAACTTCTGCGATATCGTCAATCACATGGTCAGGGTCGCTTTCTATGATGCGATCTCCGTGAAATCCATAGGTCACGCCCACGGTTTTCACGCCTGCATTTTTGCCAGCTAAAACATCTACCGGACTGTCCCCCACCATCAAAGCCTCCTCAGGACTTATACCAAAATAGTTGAGGTGTTTATATATGCCTTCTGGATCTGGTTTGTGATTTATAACATCATCCAAAGTAAGCACATATTCGATATATTCATCAAGCCCTGCATCGACAAGCGTATCGTGCACTGTTTCCGCAGATCTACTGGTTAGTGCACCTATGTTGATTCCTCGTTTTTTGAGTGCTTCCAATGTATCTAATGCTCCCTCATAGGCAATAGGAAGGTGAGGATGCTCTATTTGAAACGCATGATGTGTATCCATCAGATCCTGTACATCTGATGCGCCTGAAAATGCTTGGTAACAATCTGCAAGCGATTCTCCGATCTTATGACTCATCTCCTGCCTGCCGAGTGCCGGAAATCCATGTTTTTCCAAGCTCTGTTCAAATGCTTGATAGATGTATTCGGTGGTATCGAGGAGTGTTCCGTCAATGTCGAAGATGATTGCATTCATGAGTATATGATACCACGATATCTATCGGCCATTGTCATCCTTCTGAACTCGTTCCTTGTCATCCTGAACTTGTTTCAGGATCTTGTTTCAAGATATCCGCTTGACAAAACTTATAAAAGTATGATAGTATATGAAAATTAGTAATTACATATCAAATACATATGGAAAGATTTAATCTTTTAGAAGGTTGCTGGCACCGTCATAAAACTGTCAGTTACATATGATGGTTTAGATCTATTTTATCAGACAAAGTATGGTGTAATGGGGGATATGAAAAAAAATATAAATGTTTAACTTGTTTATCTACAACTTATGTTACATTTCAAAGAAAACGAAAGAGTAGGCTGGTCTATCGATGCAAGCTTTGTAAGAAGTATTTCACGATAAATCTTTGTCCACCTCCTTCTCAAGCAATGTTAAATGACCACTTAGATGGTCTCTCATTTCGTACTCTTGCTCGTAAATATGGAATATCTCGTACCAAGGTGTGGAATATTTGTCATGAAGAGCTTGAGAAACTCCCCAATAGCAATCAATTTACTCATACCTACTGCGATCGTTTCTCCAGTACTCTCATGTGTGACGGAAAGTATTTCCCAATTGCAGCAGAAGAAAAGAACTGGGTCCTCTTGTGGACTGTAGACTACTACTATCATGATTTCCCCGCATATATTATTGCTCCCTCTGAATCATTCTCCAGTTGGGCAAAAGTATTCTCTATTCTTCGTATCATTAATCACTATCCAGAACTTTTAGTATGTGATGATAACAGTAATATTAAAATGGCAGCACGAGATAAATTTCCTGGCTGTCGTATTCAAACATGCTTTAATCACTTTAAAGAAAGTATGAGAAGAACACTTCGTGTACGATCAGATGATACCTACAAACCTTTTATGAAGCGCATTGAAGACATATTCTCCTGTAAACGTACTAATGTGGATATGAACAAAAAGCTCTTTGCACTCTATCGTGACTTTAAGTTTGATCCTATATGTCTTTCTGTCATAACCAACATCCATCGCTATATGCCTGAACTTCTCGCATACAGAAATATCAAAGGATCTCCTCTTACAACAAACCTTATAGAGGGTTTAAACTCTCACCTCGAATCTCGTCTCACAGCTCTTCGTTCTTTTCAATCTGTTCGTCATGCCAGGCTTTGGATGAATGGATACATCTTAAAACGAAGATTTACTAAATGGACTGACTGTACAGGAAAATTTAAACATTTGAACGGTAAAAGAGGGGTGGATATGACTAAAAAAGAAGGGATTGTTCTACCAACATATTTCTAACTCTCAACTGTCAATTTTGTGACGGTACTAAGGTTGCTTAGAAGGTTGCATAGTATTTGCAAAACCAGGAGATACTGATGGCGAACAAGAAGCAGAACCAACGCCTCCAGTTGGATCAGAACAAGGTGATTTAATATTCATCTCCCCAACTGATCCTGTACCTGATCCAGAATTAATTCTTTAAGATAAAAAGCATTAATTGTTATACTCGTCAATCAATCTCATCGTCTCACTTGCTATCTTTTTCACCGATGCGTCAGAATAAAAGGCAATGTGTGGCGTGATGACGACATTGTTGAATTTCAATAATGGATGATCTTTTGAGAATATCTTTTCGCCTTCCAAAACATCAAGCCCTACCCATCGGAATTTTTGTATAGACTGAATGAGTGCGCTCGTGTCGATGAGCTCGCCTCGCGCGGTATTTATGAGCACCACCCCGTTTTTCATTTTTTGGATGATCGCAGCGTTTATCATATGATGAGTTGTATCTAAAAGTGGAGCGTGAAGTGTGATAATATCAGATTCTTTGGCGAGCTCTTCAAGCTCAACATAGTGGTACCCCAGCTCTTCACGGGCCTTTTCATTTTTATATACATCATAGGCAATGACCTTCATACCAAAAGCATTTGCTCTGCAGATGACTTCAAGTCCGATTCGTCCGGTTCCGACAACTCCCAATGTTTTTCCTTCAAGAGCGAGTCCTAGGTGACCCTGGAAAGTGAATGTTCCAGAGTGAATTTCTTTTTGAGTAGAGATGATGTTTCTTGTTCCTGCTAGTAAAAGTGCAAATGCGTGCTCGGCGATATTGAATGATCCGTAATCGAGGATATTTTTTACCTCAATCCCCCGCTCTTTGCAATAATCCATGTCAATATGGTCGGTTCCCACAGTTCGAGTAACTAAGAGCTTGAGAGAGGTAAACTGTGCCAAGGATGATGCGTCTGCTTTTGAAGAAGTCTTGATAGATATGACTTCCACCTGAGAATAATCCTCTGCGTTATTAAGTTGTTGAAGAGATGTTTCGCGCGTGTCTCCAGAAAGATATTGAGCTAAGTGTTCGTCTACGTCAAAGTGAATTGTTTTCATAGCGTGTTAATGGTTAAAACTATACTCTTTTATTATAAGTGATGAATCGGTAAGCGTAACGATATTAAAAAATCCTTGTCCAGCAGGTTCAAACAACGGTTCTTTTTGATCTGGAAGCAAGATAAATTGTCCCGCTATACTTCCTGCACTTGCATACAATATTCCATCTTGAAGTGTTTGTGATGATCGATGGATATGCCCAAAAAATACGCCACAAATTTGATCTTTATGAGCTACCAATACCTGGTGAAATTCCTCTCCATTGGTAAGAAGCATGTTCTTATCAAACCAAGTACTGTCGAGTCCTAACGCCGGATAGTGAATAAAGAGCGTGATTTGTTTTCCTGTCTTAAGTTCTTTTTTGAGTAACTCCATTTGCTCTTCAGAGATTACGCCATGAGGATCTATTTCATCAGAACCTCGCCCATCGATAGTGAAAAACCGATGATCCCCTACTGAAAATCGATACGAATTTAGTTGTGACGATACCACTTCTGCCCCGGTCATGGGAAGATATTTTTTTATAAGAGCGGAAGTGTCATGATTCCCCGTTGCAAAATACATGGGGATTTTCAAATCCTCAATAACCGACGCTATGAGCTTATACCCTTCTTCAAAACAATCTGCCGTAACATCACCAGTGTGAATAATAAAATCGGGTTTGAAGGGAAGATGTTTAACCTCTTTTAAAAAGGAAGAAAAAGCATTATATGAATTCACGCTGCGTTGAACAAAATCTTTGTCTGGACCAAAATGCGTGTCAGAGATGTGGATAAAACGAATAGGAGTATTCATAACGTTACCCCCTCCAAGTATGATACCTGTTTTTTAAGCTCAGCTATGAGAGTGACCCGTGTAATCTGAGCATTTTCTTTTCCTGATTTATACTCCCACAAAAAGGTAAAAAGGTACAGCCAGAGCAAAAAGTATGTATAAACAAGCGGAAAGATGTGATCAAATTCCTCCCGTTCTTTTTCAGTAAGAGTCTTTTGAAACGTGCGCATAAGTTTTTCTTGAAATGCCTGGTTATTCCAAGAAAAGATATAGCCAAAACAGAAATCAAATGCAATGTTTGTATACGATACATGTTCAAAATCTATAAAATACAACTTACTTTTAGAATAGATAATATTTGCCGGATGAAGATCTGTGTGGGTCAGGTACGCAGCTGCAGTGTTGAGTGTATTACTTTTCTTTCGGAATACATTATGTGCTTTTTCAACTATTGGATCTGCAAATGCTTGCGGGTACCTCCCAAGCTTTTTATAAATCTCGCCAAGTCTTCGTTTATACACGGCGCTTGTCCAGGTTGGGATGTCTAGATTCTTCTTTGAAACTGATCTCAGTGTTGCCAAATGACTGGCAAATAATCTTGGGATATTCGGATTATTATAAAACGAATCACTAAATGAATACGTGTAAGAAAACATCCCAGACATCCTTCCTTTAACAATGCGGTACAAATACCACGGTGGGGCTTTGTCGTAACCACTGGCAACAATGGTAGGGATAAAATCTATGCCATGTTTTATAAGAGTCTGAGATATTTTTACTTCATTGGCAAATGTCTTTTTGTCTTTCAAATAAAGAACAAATTTGAGTGAATACAGATTCTTATCGTCATCTTTTCCCAAAAAGTTAAGAAAGCGTCCCGACCAAAAATCTGCAGTGAGTGTTTTTTTAACCGGGTTTTCAATACGATACTGCGCATAAAGTTCTTTCCGTTTTGCCAATATTCGAGCCAATGAATAGTGAGCCTTTGCCGTCTTTCTTTTATCTATCTTTCTGCCATATACATCCATTCGTATTTTCCCTACTTTCTTTTCTGTATAAAGAGGTGATGAATAAAATTTCTTTTCAAGATACGCGTGATTACCCACTTTCATGGTTCGAAGCGATGCTTTCGTATCTAAAAGCATGGCACGCTCATGGGCAAAGAATTGCCACATTACTTCTGATTTGAGTGAAGAAGGTTCAATAATAACATGAAACGATACTTGGTCACCAAATACTTTATGAAATACATACTTCACCCGAAGCTCTTCAAAATCGGTACAAATGATGGTTGCTTCTGTAATATTTTTTGGAAGAAGGATATTTTTTTTAAGATAATACGCACTACTCAAAAGATCCTGAGATGTTTCTTCTTTTTTAATCTTACGCTCTGGTATGCCGAGTTTTATAAGATACTGCTTCATAGCCTCTGCTTCGGTTACCGGTAGGTCAGTTTCATATTGGTAGCTCCATTTGCCAGAAACAATAATCGTAGATACTGAACCCAAATGAAAGAGTTTGTACGCATGATCAAGTCTACTTTTCACAAAAAAAGGAAGCTGATGTTTTTTAGTAAGTCCACCAGACAATATGACGAGCGTCCTTGGTATATGAGGATTCATTAGAGTAATTGTAGATTATTTTATTTGTCTTTATTCCACGGATACTTCTCTATTTTACCAGATGCAGTTCGATGGTATTTGCTAAATTCAGTTATTTGCTTGAGCTTCTCACCATTGATCACGGGGCCTTCGACACACATGCGCCAACCCACAGGGTCTACGCAACATTGTCCACATATGCCAAATCCACATTTCATATATCGCTCAAGTGACACTTCAAAGGGAATAGATTTCTCCCAACATATGCTTGCGATTTTCATTTCCATAATTTCAGGTCCAACAGTATAGACTTTGGTGAATATCCCTCCTCTAGGTCCCCCTTCATTTTTCACCCAATCTTCAAACACCTGCACATTAAATCCCTTGTATCCTTCGGATCCGTCATCGGTAGCAAGATGAAGCACCGCCCCAAGTTCTTTCATCCAATCCAGATAGAGGAGCTCGTCTTTGTTTCGTGCTCCCAAAAATACATGTACGTCTATACCCTTTTCTCTCGCTTCTTTTGCCAGGTTAAAAAGTGATGCCATGCCATACCCTCCTGCGATGAGTGCAATGGAACCAGATACTGGCAATATAAACGCCGATCCAAATGGTCCACGGAAGCCCAACATATCGCTCACTTCCATCATGTGAAGTGCTTTTGTAGATGTGCCGACGGCGGCAACAGTAATCATGAATTCGCTCTTTTTCCTTGATACTAGTCCAAACGGTTTTTCGTCAAATCCTGGAATCCAACACATGGTAAATTGTCCAGGTTTAAAGTCCATCTCACCATCTATTACAAATGTTTTCACCCGTTCGTTCTCGATGATGATCTCTTTTATGAGCAGCGCCACCGGCTTTTCGTTAAACATGGGCTATTCCTTTCATATCTTCAATTGAATGATAATTGTTTTTTTCCATAAATACTTTCATCTCGTCGGTAACTTTCTTAAATACATCGATACCTCGATACCAGACACCTGAGCCGATACCTACGGCACTGGCGCCGGCCATAATGTATTCTATGGCATCTTCGCCGGTGTTTATACCTCCAGTGCCAATAATGGGGATTTTGACTGCTTGATACAGATTCCATACGGCTCGCACTCCTATGGGACGAATTGCTGGACCAGAAAGGCCACCTACTTTATTTTTTAATATTGGTCGTTTTTGATAGATATCAATGTTTATTCCTGAGACGGTGTTTATTGCAGTTAACCCATCTGCACCAGCCGCTTCAGCAGATTTTCCAATCTCAACAATATCTGTCACGTCTGCAGTAAGTTTTGCAAAAAGAGGAATATTTCCAACTATTTTTTTCACCGCTGAAACTACATCGTGGGTCATTTTTACATCCGATGCATACATTCTACCTAAATCATCTGCCGTATTAGGACAAGATAAATTGAGCTCAATAATTGCAGGGTTTAGAGCTGCCATTTTTTTAGCAACCATGACAAAGTTGTCAATGGTATCGGCAAACATGCTTCCTATGAGCGGAATAGAAAGTACATTGAGCATTTCACTCATTTTATCTATTGAACCATCTATGCCAGGATTCGGGAGTCCCACAGCATTGTGAATTCCATTTTCCCAAACGTACACTGTTGGATTATTATGGCCAATGCGCTCATTGTGACCGATGGATTTAAGAGTTACCGCGCCGGCGCCATTTTCTTCACAGAATTTGAGCGATGCGGCACTTATTCCCATGATTCCCGATGCAAGAATAGTGGGGTTTTTGAGTTTTATTCCTGCAAGATTGACGGATAGATTGATACTCATAAGTTACTATATATGTTACCACATCCTACCCAATCATCCACTCCCTCACCTTCTCCAAACTCCACGTATTTACCACATCCTTTTTCTTCAACCAACCACGCCTGGCTACCGACACGCCATGTTGCATCCAATCCATATGTTCTATTGCATGAGCATCGGTATTCACGATGAATGTGGCGCCGTGTTCTTTTCCCTCTTTGACGAGAATATCGGGCAAATCAAGTCGCGGTGGACCTGCATTTATCTCTAAGGCCTGATTATGCTCTATAACATACGAAAATATCTTATCCCAATCCAAGTCTACTCCATCGCGCTTGCCAAGCAGCCGACCAGTGGGGTGGCCAAATATTTTCACTTTGGGTTGACTGAGTGCCTTAAGAACACGGTTAGTCATAGTAGTCATATTCATACCAAATGAGCTATGTAAAGAGACGATAAGGTAATCTACATAGTCAATTGCCCCCATAGGGAGGGCAATATCACCACTAGGCAATATGTCTACTTCAAGACCTATAAAGTAAGGGAGGTGTTCGCTAGTCGCGTTCGACGCGATAGGGGTAAAAATTGTATCAATATATTCCTTTCTCTTCTTCATAATAGCAATAACGTCTTCGTTAGAAAGTCCCTTTTGCTTAGGGTTATGTTCAGAAAACCCGATGTATGCATACCCCAGCTCCTGACCTTTTTTCATCATTTCCTGGTAGGTATTTGCTCCTCTATCGTGAGATGGTTGCAGGTCATAATCTGAATGCATGTGAAAGTCACCACGGATGTCTGCAAGCTTGATGAGTGATGGAAGCTTCTTTTTCTTTGCCAATTCGATCTCAGTTGTCCCCTCTCGTATCTCGGGCGCTGGAGTCTGTAAATCAAGGAACGAATACAGATCTTCTTCATTTGAAAATTTTACAATGTCATCCTGAGGTGAAACCGAAGGATCCAGACTTTTCATCCCATGCTCGCTCAGAGAATAGCCTTTCCGTAGTGCATGCTCTCGCAGCTTGATGTTATGCGCCTTACTTCCCGTGAAATACTGCAACATAGAGCCATACGTAGCTATTGGTTGCACGCGAAGGTCAATGCGCACATTTCCAGCCGCTAAGATAGACGCCTTCTGGTCCCCGGCTGCTTCTACCGATCGTTTGCCCGGGTATGCAAGAAAATGATCTATGATATCCCGAAAGGGTCCGACCCTTTCAGAAGGGTCGGACCCTTTTTCAATACAAATGGCAATATCTATATCTCCAATAGTAGAAACTTTGCGACGAAGTGAGCCCAATACGTCTACATGGTTCACCAGTGGGTGTTGCTTCATATAGGTAGTAATATCTTCAGCTATCTTTATTGCACTTGGCAAGATCATCCGCTCTTCTTGCCGATCATGCCGTTCAAAAACTGTTAGGGATGAAAGGATATCGCGCTCTGACTTTTCGCCAAATCCGGGAAGTTCAGCTATGCGACCAGCTTTTGCAATTTCTTTAAGTTCTGCAACAACCGTTTTTTCGTTCATCAGTTTAAAATGTATCACCAGCTTAAATGCCTTCTTTGGCCCTATTCCTGGCACGGTCATAAGTAAAAAAACTGATGGTGGAATACCTTCCGTAATACTATCAAAATGCTCAGATTCTCCATGCTCAAAATATTCAGAAAGACCCCTTCCTATGCCCGGTCCGATGCCCGGTACTCGTTGTATCTTGCCTTCTTGCCATATATCAAATAATTCCCGTGAAAGTGATTCTATTGCATCTGCAGCTTTCTGATAGGCTATGATTCGAAAGCGGTTATGACCTTTTAAAAGCTGAGCCGCCGCAATATTGCGAAGAAGTTGAGATATGGATTTATTACTAAATGCTTCTTTGATCATGACGTACTTATTGTACCATTTTTGCCTCGAAAAGGAGTATACTTCAGTAAATTAATAAATAAGTATGGGTGAAACAATAAAAACTCCAACCGTAGGATGGGATCATATACAATTTTTGCTTGCGATAGAAACAGATAAAATCATCTCTCCTCATTTGGAGGATTCATTAAAGCTGCATACATCTTCTTGGCAATTTACTTCCTTGCCAAATGATACAGGTATTTTTGCCTGGACACTTGATCCAAATCCAAACTATCATGGTAGATCTTTTGAACATGCTTCTTACCCACAGGTAACAATACTTGCTCGTACAGAAGGATCAATTGGTTTTGCCGGTGTTGTGCCAGATAGTATTGATAGACCACATATTGTTGCAGCAAGCTATAATCCGAAAGGTATTCTCACCGCCTGTGGTATAAGTGCAGATAGTGGAGATATTCAACAAGGATGGTTTCACAATCATCATCAAAAGCAAAGTTATCGGCATCCCCTTTCAACAACCTTACCATCAGATCCATGGATCATAACAAAACCTATGATACAAATGCTTGATGATAATAGTGTTTTATCGCATTTCTTTTTTACTCCCCATGATCCTCGTCAATTTTGTAACACTGATGGTAATTTAGTTTTTGCACAAACTCAAGCATTAAAAAAGATAAAACTACCCTACCGGCTTTCCACAATTCCAAACGATGATAATTACTGATATAATTTTTCCATGAAACCATTCATTCTTGGCATTGCGGGCGGCACTGGTTCTGGCAAAACAACCATTGCACACAAGATCAAAGATCATTGTAACTCTCACTCAATATACATTCCTCACGATAGGTACTACAAAGACCAATCTGAAAAGTCCATGCAAGAACGAGAAAAGACTAACTATGATCATCCAGATTCTTTAGATACTGACCTGTTTGTTTCTCAACTAAAACATTTAATAAACGGAAAAACCGTAGAGATTCCAGAATATGACTTTACCCTAGATACCCGAGATTTAGAGAAAACTACCCGAGTGTCCCCTGCTCCATTTATTATTGTGGAAGGCATTCTCATTTTTCATGAACAAGCACTGCGAGACCTTATAGACCTAAAAATTTATGTCGATGTTCCGGCAGATATTCGAGCACTTCGTAGAACAAAGCGAGATATCGAAGAACGTGGTAGAACATTGGATTTTTGTTACGCACAGTATGTTACGTACACGCGCCCTATGCATGAAAAGTTTGTAGAACCAAGTAAAGAATATGCAGACATCATTGTTCCCCGTGGTGGCAAAAACGAACAAGCGGTTTCAACACTCATTCATACTATTGAAAAAAGACTCAAATAATTATTAATTACTCACGCTATTTTTATGGATTATCTTGATCTCAAACAACAATTATTAGACAAAATAAAAGCCAATGGAGGTTGGGTAAACGCACATGCGCATTTTGATCGAGCTTTTACGATCACTAAAGAAAATTTCCATCTTGGCGCCATTGATTTCCAAAAAAAATGGGCGCTCAATCAAAAAATAATTACCGAATCTACCACAGAGCAAATATATGATCGTATGGCTCTAGCAACCGAACGCATGATTGAACAAGGAGTATATGCGGTCGGTACCTTCATCGACGTGAATCCTGGAGTCAAAGACCGATCCATAAAAGCTGCAGAAAAAATAAGAGAAAAATATAAGGGCGATATTATTATCAAATATATTAATCAAACGTTGCAAGGCGTTATTGAAAAACAAGCGCACGAATGGTTTGAGGTGGGAGCCGATTTTGTAGATATTATTGGGGGACTTCCCAGTAAAGATGCGGGTCATGAATCTGAACATTTAGATATAATCCTTGCTGCTGCAAAGAAACGAAATAAAATGATCCATGTGCATGTAGATCAGCTCAACGATCCAACAGAACATGAAACAGAACTGTTGACCGATAAAACTATCGAACATGGAATGCAAGGAAAAGTAGTCGCAATACATTCAATCTCTGTTGCCGCACAACCAAAGGAATATCGAACAGCGCTGTACAAAAAAATGAAAGCTGCCGGCGTAATGGTTGTTGCAAATCCTACAGCTTATATAGATGATGGTCGAAAAGAAATTATGGTCCCCTCTCACAATTCAGCTACTCCTGTCGATGAAATGGTGCCAGAAGGAATTATTGTTGCGTTAGGCACAGACAATATAGCAGATCTGCACAAGCCATTTACAGATGGCGACATGTGGATTGAGCTTCGTGTTCTTCTTGAAGCTTGTAGATTTCAAGATGTGAACGAGCTCGTCAAAATAGCAACGGTGAATGGTCGGAAAGTACTGGGGATTGAGTAACTGACTTTGTCAAACTATTTATAGCCAGATTAAATTCTTTTTCCTTCTGTTTCCAGAATATCATCTCCTTTTTCAAATCATTTCCGATATTTTTTAAATTCAATTTCCCGGTTGACCCACTATGAACAGACGCTTTGATCACCTCTACACTATCGAATTCAGGTATTTTCTCAAGGCTTAAAGCAACTTGTTTATATGCTTCACGAAATGGTATCCCTTTTTTCACAAGCTGATATGCCGCATGCGTTGCATAAATTTCTTTGGAAAATCCGTTTTTCAAATTATCCTTTTTTGGACTTATACCGCCTACTAGCAAATTCGAGATTCTTACAGAACTTTTGACAATAGAAAAACTTACTAGCAAAGATTCTTTAGTTTCGGCAAAATCAGCATTATAGCCTGATGGCAAACCAGCTAAAATTGCACTATTTGCGTGTGCATATTGTAATATGCGATGAGTTCTTGCACGAAGTATCTCCATAATATCAAGATTATTCTTCTGTGGCATGATGCTTGATCCAGTACAAAGCTCTGATGGTACATTAAAATAATCAAATTCAGATGTGGTAAATATAAGCATGTCACTTGCAAACCGAGACAACGTCAACATAATCTGAGACAAAGCATGAAGTGTGACTCCTTGAGATTTAACACGTGAAACCTGAGCGTAAAGCGAATTGTTCTGAACTTTACCAAATCCAAGAAGTTTGGATGTATATTCGCGATCAATCTCAAGAGAGACGCCATAAGCCGCTCCAGAGCCAAGAGGAGATTGGTCAGCATCATCGAAAGCGCTTTTTAATATACTCAGATCATCTATTAAACTCTCAGCAAAACTTCCCGCCCACATACCGACCGATGAAGGCATTGCTTTTTGCATGTGGGTGTAACCTGGCATCGGTACGAATTCATACTTAATTGCCAATCCCTGAAAAGATGTAACAAGCTCCGCTACTTGTTGAGCTAGGATTAAAAGGGAATCTTTTGAAAACAGTTTTATATCTAGGTTTATCTGATCATTTCTACTGCGTGCTGTATGAATTTTTTTTCCTGTGTCGCCAAGTTCTTCTATAAGGACATTTTCTACTTTCGTATGCACATCCTCATCTCCAAGCTCAACCTTAAACACTTTTTTATCGATCAACGCTAACATCCCAACAAGTGCGGATTTAGTTTTGCGAAATTCCTCTTTTGTAAGAATCCCAATTTTTTGAAGCATTTTGGCATGGGCTAAAGTCCCCAGTACGTCATATCTTGCCAATTCATTATCGAGAACAACATTGTTCCCGGAGCAGTATTTTTCAACCGCGTGATCCAGTTTGTAATCCTTTTCCCAAAGTTTTTTCATTTTATGAAATAGGTAATTGGTAATATTTCCTCGTTTTTATTGTTTAAGACAAAAAAAATCCCGCCTAATATTTGGCGGGACGAGTAATTTTGTATGTGCTAATTATATTTTAGCCATATTACTCTCCCTTTTTTCTCGTCGTCGAATCGAAAAACCTAATGGAGAAAGTAATATGATCATGTAGATATGATAATAGCAAGATACTGAAAATTCAAGAGCAAAAGCATCAAATGTCTTTTTTCATGAGTACCGAAGCTGTATAAAGGCTGTATCCCGACTTCTCATAAAAAGGAACGACCCCGAGGTTGTCTGTGTCAATCATAATATAAATCCTTCTTATGTTTCTTTTTCTTAACGGTTTTTCTACGCTTTGCAAAAGCTTTTTGCCTATCCCCTTTGACTGCCAAGCGGGGCGCACCGCAAGATGGACAACAAATCCCCTACTACCGTTGGTGGTACCGAATACCGATCCGACTGCTTTTCCTTCTGCAAAGGCGGCAAAACATGAATCCGGATTGATTGACAGCATCTGATCAAACTCGCGCTGTTCCTTTTTGTATGAATAGAGGCTCAATCCGGCGTCCTTCCACATCATATAAATATCCGAAAAATCCTGGCTGTTTATTAATCTTATATACATAAGTTATTATTATAAATTTACATTTTTCAGGCAACACTTATTATTCGAATGCTATTGTGATAAACCCATTGAATTCAATATTTCTCTAGAAACCTCAACATCGCTCCAAGGAATTATTTCTCCACCTCTATCCAGTATAGTCTCCGAGCCCATACCCAAAATATATACTCCATCACCAGGTTTAGCCAATTCTATAGCTCTTTGAATGGCCATTCTACGATCATCTAAAACCTCGTAGCCGTCTTGCCTGACTCCAAGATAGCCAGCCTCAATCTGCCTTAAGATAACTTCTGGATCTTCGGAATTGGTAGAATCATTGGTTATGATAGTAAAGTACGCTTTGCGTGCAGCCAATTCTCCCATTTTTGGACGTTTTGCTTTGTCCCTATCTCCAGCGCAACCCATTACGAGAATAGCATTTTGAGACAATGTATCAATATGCTCAAGCAGAGCTGCTAAAGATGTTTCTTCGTGTGCAAAATCAACAACAACCATGAAAGGCTCTTTTTGAACAACTTGAAATCTACCAGGTACACCTTCAAAGTCTTCAAAAATTTTTGGTATTTCTGAAATTGGCAGTTCAAAAACGGATCGGACAAGTGCAGTCGCCATTGCAATATTGAGCATATTGTACGCCGGACCAATTTTGCTTGGTATAGCGACACTCTCGCCACCATGATTTAATTGAAAAACCCCAGTGTTCGTATCGTACACAAGTCCATATTGAATTGGTAAAACTGCGTTTTTATTTTCAAAGCCCACGGTTACAACTGGAACCCCCTGCATTCTCGCCCTTTCCTCAAAGTATATGGAATCTGGATCATTCGCATTTAGGATCACTGGTCGGAAATTTTTTCCATCACTTCTTGCAATCAGATCAATAATTCTCCCTTTTGCATCTCTATATGCCTCTCTTGTTCCATGAAAGTCTAGATGATCTGAGCCAAGATTTGTTACAACGCCCCCCGCTAGATTCAGAGGTTTCGAAACTCTGTGAAGTTGTAGGGCATGAGATGTTGCCTCAAGCACCATGGATCTTCCTCCAGATTCCCAATTTCCTGCAATAAAGCCAGAAAGCTCCAATGCCTCAGGGCAACTCAGCCACGTACCGTTAATGAATGGACTTAAATTTTCAACTAATCTATCACCCATCCAGTAATCAGCAGTTCCTATAAGTCCCGTTGGCCCAACTATTTTATTGAGAAGATGCCTAAGCATATAAGTTGTTGTGGTTTTGCCTTTAGTTCCGGTAGCTGCGAATATCGGCTTGTCAACTTGATCAATTCCATAGTAGATTGCAGCAGCAAGAGCCAGAGTGCGTCGTGGATCATCGTCTTCTACAAAGGTGACCTGAGGTGTTTTTTCCCCTCGAGTACTGTCATCTGGGCGATAAACAACTACACTTGCACCATGATCTATTGCTTCCTGAATATACAGATTTGGAGGCACTTCACGTCCTCCTCGATTCACAAATGGATGTGGTGAAATATATATTTTTTCTCCTGGCCTTTCACTTGGAAATCTATTAAAGGACAAAGGATCATAAGCAATATCGCCAACCATTTCTTTTCCTTTATTCGGAGGAACCGATAAATATGGAAGCATTTCGCCAACCGTCACGTACCTATCCGTTTCGTAGAATGCCATGTTTGCTCTAATAATTATCTAGACTGGAATCTAAAATTGCAGTATTTAAATTCCACAATTCAGATTTGGTTTTGTTCAATCCTAGATTAGACTCAACTATCGATAGGATAACCGGATATATCTGCGTTGCATACTTTTCCATATTTCTCTGCCTATTTCCGACATTTCCATAACTTGGCCAGGCATAGTTACTGACAACCATTCTACGAAGTGGCGGTGCAATTTGAAATTTTCTTGGGATGAGCTTCGTATCCTTCCATACTTTATCATCTGTATCAAAAATCCATTGCTTTTCTGAACCTGTGGGAAAACCTGGAATCCCTTTCACAATGGATTGACTGTCATAATTATCAGCTGTCAAATCTACTATAATTGTTTCTGGTGGAAGCAAAGCCAATACATCTTTTGAAAAAATAGGCTTTGTATAATCTTTTCTTCGGGTAGCGTCTAACAACAAGTGCGGATAGCCCCCCTCTTTTAAAGAAATTGAATTGATAAGACGAGGCAATTGATTTTTATTTTTTGTGTGCAAGCTCATCAAGGGGATAATTTTTACAATTGGATTCCCTTTTTTTACTATTAAATCCGATAATCTTTCTTTATCTCCTAAGTGTAGAATAGCTTCAGCAGCATACTTTCCTACCCCTCCAAATCCTAAAATAATAGCCGTAATTGGATCTCTATTGCGATCATACCACCAATCTTTTCCCAATTTACTTATCAGTTGAGTAAAGCCTACATTCACTCCATTCCATGCTGTATTTTTAAGATCTTGCACCAATCTATTTCCTTCATAATCAAATAAAATATCTAGCGATACAGCCCTAATTCCGATTTTTTTTAAAATTGCATTTCTGGAAGGATGAGTACTAAAATGCAACATTGACAGTAATATTGATCTTCTTTTCATATTCAGAATATCCGAGTCTGGGGGTGCACATAAAGCAACTATCAGGTCTGCTGTTTTAAAAATTGTATTTCTATCTACAAACTCGACACGCTCTGAAACATACTGATTTTTTTTGTAATTCAATGCAGAACCGTATTTGGTTTCTAAGAGAATTTTTGTTTTGGTATTTTTGGCGAGACTTGAAATTAATGCAGGTGAAAAGTCTCTTTCGAAACCGGGAATTGTGACCATTCGAGGAAAGCCAATTATCATATTGTTTTAAAAATATTTTCTATGAGAGTATGGGTTTTTAACCAAGAATGTTTTTGTAAAAACAGAGAGTCCATTCGTCACAGAAAAGCCATTCTGTTCGTAAAATAGCAAAGCCTTTAAATAGCACTATTTCTTCACACCCATTGCCTTGAGCTTTTCTACCAAATCTTTAGCTACTTCTACACTAGTAACCAGCGTAGTATTACTTTTTATGGCTTGCTTTCTAGTGATTTGCCCATCTGTGTTTTCTTTTTCGCTTAACTCTTTTTTATTCAGAGTGGATGGAATATTTATGATGAGATCAAATCTATTGGCTTCAAGTAAATCTTTCAAGTTTGGTTGTGTATTTTCTTCAGAAATCTTGTGCACCAATATGGCCTCTATTCCTTCGCGCTTTAAAAACTTGTGAGTTTTGTATGTAGCGTACATCTTGTATCCAATGTCTGAAAGTGCCTTTACCGTACTTCTGAGCTTCATCTTGTTTTCTCGTTTTCCAATAGAAAGAAGCACTGTCTTTTCACTTTGCTGTGCCATACGCATCTGTAAGGTATAAAGTTCGATAAAGCCAGGACTGGCATTTTGATTAAACGCACTTGATGCCATAAATGTTGCAAGCTTTTCTTCAAAAATACTGTTGGGTGTTACTACAGCTACCGATTCGGCAAATCCTTTATAAAGTCTTACTTTTACTTTTCCAGTAACCTTTTCATTCTGGTCATCTATATATGCATTCAGATGCTTGAAAAACGGATCATACCAAAAACCTGCATACACGGTATATGCCCACTCTATGTCTACCTTTTCTTTAAATTCATTTTCCATGCGAGTCGATACAAATTTCTCCAAGTTGCGATGTGCATCAATGATGATCTCTGCAGCAGGAGCTTCATACACTCCTCGTACTTTTAGACCAATAACCCGATCTTCTATATGGTGGGCTATACCAATGCCATGTTTTGCACCAATATCGTTTACTTTCATGATTAATTTGGAAAGAGGCATTTGTTGGCCATTTACCGCTACGGGAAGCCCTTTTACAAACTCTAGCTCTACTATTTCTGGTTTATTGGGCGCATCTTCTGGAAGGGTAGATACTTGTAGTATGTCTTTAAGTGGTGGTATAAGGCCTGGGTTTTCGATCTCTCCGCCTTCACCGGTAACGCCCCACATATTGTCATCATAAGAATAAGGTTTTTCTGAAGTCTGCTTTATGGGAATGCCATGTTGTTTGGCATATTCTATTTCTTCATCTCGTCCCATGCCCCATTCTCGCACTGGTGCGATGATTTTTACATCTGGGTTCAAAGCTAAGCACGCCCCCTCTATACGAACTTGATCATTCCCCTTTCCGGTACAACCATGTGCTATGGTGTCGGCGCCCTCTTGTGCTGCTATTTTTACCGCCCATTTAGCAAGAAGTGGTCGGCCAATAGGAGTAGAAAGATGATATCTTCCCTGGTATGAGGCGTTTGCCTTGATTCCGTGGGCAATATATTCATTGGCAAATTCATCTTTGGCATCTATAACAAATGCTTTTATAGCTCCCAATTTGAGGGCTTTTTTACGAATTTCTTCTAGATCATCGGCTTGTTGACCAATGTCAATGGTTAATGCAATAACTTCTGCATTGTATTCATCTTGTATCCATTTGAGCATTACCGATGTGTCGAGTCCACCCGAGTACAAAAGAACAACTTTACTCACTTCTCCCTTTTTCCCTTCATAAGACCCTATTTTTTGATATTCTTGCTTCTTTTGCATATATTTCCACCTATTTTACCGGTAAATTGATAATTTTCCGAACAAAATCATATAAAATATACACCTAACGTATACATTTTGCAAGTGACGCAATATTTCCCTTTAATATGAGACAGTCAATGATCTAACGGCGGCTTCATTCCAAGACCGATATGGGGTCTTGTTTTGTGATAGTATAGCAAATACTCCTCAACCTCTTTTGTTAAAATAGGCAACTCACTTGTTTTGTACTTTGACCATCCAAGACATTCTTTTCGTACACTTCTATTGAATGATTCAATATATGATTGTTCATTCTTTTTGTAAGGTCTGGCAATTCTATGTCGATTGGTATATTCCAATACATGCTGCTTAAACGTATCTTTAAACTCAGGTCCTCCATCAGTTTGAATGAGTTCAACAAAGCTATTAAAACGTCTGTTCATACAGTGTTTGAGAAACTGATATCCACTTACAGAAGTAAGATCAGGAGCTAAAAAAATATCTGCTTCTTTTGAAAAGATATCAACACTGGTAAAAGCAAATATATCTCCAAAGTCTATTGTGTCCATTTGTACTACTTCTTGAGCATGGAAAGCTTTTGGTACTGGTCCACGCATCTTGTTTTTCTTCCATTTGCTCTTTATATGATATTTTTCTTTCAGTATCTGATATATTGCTGTTACTCCTAAATCAATATCATACTCTTTCTTTAGAAAATACTGGATCTTTTGTCCACAACATTCTCTCTTTTCTTCTCGAATGTTCCATATGTGATGCTTTAAGAGTGCATCAACTTTACGCTTTGCTCGTTCTCCTTTCTTTGCTTGTATATACTCGTCAAGAAAGCACGTAAGACTACCAGCTTTTTCTATCCCATCTAACCACCGATACAGTGTTGCACGTCCAATCTCTAACTGTTCTGCAATATGTACTCGAGGAATTTCTGCCTCAGCTAACTCCCAAGCTAATATTATTTTTGTTAATTGTTTCATGTCCATAGTGTACTATGGACTGTCTCATTTCTAAGGAAACATATCG
>CALRFM010000004.1 GCA_943356515.1 Patescibacteria group bacterium | reverse complement strand
GATTTTGAAACCTTTATGTTTGGCGTATATACCGATGGATTGGTATACGATAAAGTAACGGGGGAGCTCTTCTACTTTTATTATGACACCAATCGATATGATGAAATTGAACCATTATTACATCAGTCAGTCGTTTCTCATAAGAACGTTACCGTAACATTTGAAGGATATTCTCTTTCCGAAAAAAAACACGCCGAAATGGTAGACCGAATTAAAAAAGATATTACCGATGGACGCATATTTCAGGCAGTAGTGGGAATGAAAGCGCGCTACAACATCCAAGGAGATTATTTGAATATCTATTCAAAACTCCGTGATGGTAACCCATCGCCCTACATGTATTATTTGAAATTCGACAAACACATCATCATCGGTGCCAGTCCAGAACTGCTGTTTCGAATGCGAAGTGGGTTGATGGAAACCTTTCCTTTAGCAGGAACCGTTGGTCGTGGAACAAACCCATCAGAAGATCGTACATTGGCAAGAAGTCTGATTCGCGACCCAAAAGAGCAAGCAGAGCACAAGATGCTTGTTGACCTTCATCGAAACGACATGGGTCGTGTTGCACGGTTTAATACCGTACGTGTGAATAAACTTATGGATATAAAATCATTTAGCCATGTGCAGCATATAAGCAGTGAAATAACCGGCATGATTAGCCCAGAAGAAGATATGTTTAGTGCGGTTGCCAGTACCTTTCCAGCTGGAACTCTGACCGGTGCGCCAAAGATTGAGGCCATGAAGATCATTGCTCGCGAAGAGAAAGAACCACGGGGACTGTATGGAGGCGCAGTAGGACATTTTGGATTTAATGGTGATTGTACGTTTGCTATTGCCATTCGAAGCTTATTTATATGCGATACAAAAGTATATGCTCAAGCGGGGAGCGGCATTGTGGCAGATTCAGTAGCACATAAAGAATATGAAGAATTGAAGAAAAAATTGAAGGCAATGGAGGTGGCATTATTATGAAAATACTCATAATCGACAACTATGATTCTTTCACCTACAACTTGTATCAATATGTAGGTGAGATTTTATTAGAAAAACAAATAACTCCAGACATTACGGTAAAACGAAATGATCAGATCACTGTGTCTGAAATTAAAAAAGATCATTATGACCGTGTCATCATATCACCAGGTCCGGGCGACCCATCTGATGCAGCATATTTTGGAGTATGCGCTGATGTTATATTGAAGATCGGTAAAACGATTCCGGTACTTGGAGTATGTTTGGGTATGCAAGGGATAGGACATTATTTTGGTGGACATGTTATAAAAGCCAAACGCCCCATGCATGGAAAAACCAGCATTATTTCTCATGATGGAAAAGGTGTTTTTGCAGGGCTTCCTCAAAACTTAGAAGTCATGCGATATCATTCGCTCGTGGTAGAATCAGCAACACTTCCGTCGTGTCTCAAGGTCACAGCAAGTTCTAACGACACCCATGAGATCATGGGACTTCGTCATAGCATATACCCAATTGAAGGAATACAATTTCATCCCGAATCTATCTTTACTGATGGAGGAAAGCGATTGTTACGAAATTTTTTGTTACAAATATGAAAAACTTAACACAAAGAGAATCTCAACAACTTATCGAGCGGATGATGAGTAGAGGAATGTCTCATTCTGAAATGGCAAAAACTCTCAAAGACTTAGCTGAAAAAGGAGAAACCTCGGATGAGATCATCGGTGCTATATCTGCCATGCGGAAATCCATGCAAACTATAAAAGTACCAGCAGGGTCTGTTGATACTTGTGGAACCGGTGGAGATGGGAAACATACCTTTAACATCTCTACTGCTGTAGCGCTGGTGGTTGCTGGTGCTGGTGTGCCGGTAGTGAAGCACGGGAACCGTAAGGCATCAAGTAACTGTGGGAGTGCGGATGTGCTTGAAGAGCTTGGTGTCAATATTCACCTGACACCTAAGCAGGCGGAAGAAGTGCTGGCATCTACCGGCATCATATTTCTGTTTGCTCCTTTGTATCACCTAGCTATGAAATATGTTGCACCTGTTCGTAAAGAGCTTGGGATTCGTACGATATTTAATTTCCTCGGACCGTTTTGTAATCCTGCTCGTCTGAGTCGCCAAGTGATCGGGGTACCCAATCGTACCATGTTAGAAACACTTACTCATGTAGCAAAAGCACTTGAATACGAATACATGGCACTTGTTACCAGTGATGATGGTATAGATGAGATCAGTCCGGCAGCCATCACTCATGTTCGTATTATTAAAGGGCCAGATGTGTCGTCGTATGATATTGATCCAAAAGAATACGACATCCACCATTCATCGCTTGACAATATTATTGGCGGTGACGGAGAGAAAAATGCATCCATAATCCATTCAATCCTCAGAGGAGAAAAAGGAGCGCCACGCGATACAGTTTTATTAAATGCAGCTATGACATTGGTTGTTGCTGGAAAAGCATCATCGTTTAACCAAGGTATCGAGCTGGCAGCCAAATCTATCGATTCAGGCGCGGCAAAAAATACATTAGAAGCACTTATTTATTCATCACATAATCATGAGCATTCTTGAAGACATAGTCAAAAATAAACAGAAGGAATTAGATGGACTACCAACATTACTAACCTCGGAGGTTAGTAAATCTTCAGTATCATTTACTGACGCGATAACACGCGCTCGAGTAGGCATCATTGCCGAAATAAAAAAGAAATCACCGAGCGCTGGTGACTTGGCTTGTGATCAAGACCTTGTGGCAAAAGCAAAAGGATATGAACTAGCTGGTGCCGATGCAATATCGGTGGTCACCGACCAAAAGTATTTTGGAGGAAGTTTAGAATTATTTATAGATATTCGCAATGCTACATCGCTTCCTATGCTTATGAAAGATTTTATTATTCATCCGTATCAAGTCATGCAGGCAGAAAAAGCTCGTGCCGACGCGCTTCTTATCATCGCTGCACTTCATAAGTATTTCCATCCTGACCTATTATCAACGCTTCAAAAGTCATCCATCATTCCCGTTATGGAGGTTGCAACCATTGAAGAATTATCACTGCCCTTTGTGCAACAGGCAGATGTCATAGGAGTAAATGCACGCGACTTGAATACGTTTAAAGTAGATATTCATCGTGCCTGTTCTCTCATGCACAAGATATCAAAAGAGAAGACTGTCATTGCATTTTCTGGTATCAACGATCGCTCCGACGTGGAGCAGTACCAAAGCGCCGGTGCGCAGGCGGTGCTGGTGGGGGAGAGTCTTATGAAATCGAAAAATATCAAAGTAACAATTAATAGTTTGAGAAATAACATCTCATAGTAAAAGGGGTTACCCCGATTACTATATACATATGAAAACTAAAATTTGTGGCATACAATCGGTGAAAGATGCGCGGATCGTCATGCAGGCAGGAGCTCATTATATTGGCCTTAACTTTGTGCCAAGTTCAAAGCGGCGCGTGACTATAGATGTTGCTCATCAAATCATCCGATTCATTCGCTTAACACCATCAGACATAAAAATAGTTGGGGTGTTTCAAAATCAGACCAGTGATTATGTGAATATGCTTGCAGACAATCTGGGTCTTGATTTTGTACAACTTCATGGCAATGAGACGCCAACATATTGCACGCAGATAGAAAAACCTATTATAAAAGTTTTTTCACTTGATGCGGATTTTAATGTTGAAGATACCCTGCGCTTTATGCAACAGTATCATGTTGCTCATTATCTTATTGATCGAAAAATACAGGGTAGTGGGGATATGTTATCGGTAGTTCCATTGAAAGATCTGGCAAAACAGATTCCATTTTTTTTGGCTGGTGGACTTACCCCAGAAAATATTCAAGCAATAGTTCTTGCTGTGAAGCCTTATGGCGTGGATGTGGCTCACGGAGTAGAAAGTGATGGAGTTATCGATGAGGGGAAGATTAAAAAGTTTGTTAGTCAAATATGAGAAATATGCGGAATAGATTCCGTCCGATGTCATCCAGAGCGTTAGCGAAGGATCCAGGAAAATACATGGATTCTTCGGTCGTCGCTAAAGCTCCTACTCAGAATGACAAAATTATATTACTAATTTAAATACGAATGAAACTATTTAATTTTAAAACAAAATATGATGCAGATAACAGCGGACATTTTGGGATATATGGTGGTCGATATGCTCCTGAGATGCTTATTCCAGCTTTAGAACAATTGGAGCGGGAATACGTGGCTATAAAAAAAGATCCAGCTTTCGAAAAGGAATTTTTTTATTATCTCAAAACTTACGTGGGTCGACCATCGCCACTTTATTTTGCGCAAAATTTGACTAAAAAATTAGGAGGCGCCAAAATCTATATGAAAAACGAAGGGTTAAATCACACCGGCGCACACAAGATAAATCATTGTCTGGGACAAGCACTACTGGCCAAGCGCATGAAAAAGAAACGGCTCATCGCCGAAACAGGCGCCGGCCAACACGGGGTAGCTGCAGCCACTGTGGCAGCTCGATTTGGGTTTGATTGTACCGTGTATATGGGAGAAGAAGATATAAAGCGGCAACGACCCAATGTGTTTTGGATGCAGCGGCTTGGTGCAAAGGTCATCCCGGTTATGGAAGGTTCACGCACGCTGAAAGATGCAGTAAATGCTGCACTGAAAGACTGGATTACCAATGTAAAAGATTCTCATTATTTGCTGGGTTCTACGCTTGGACCTCATCCGTTTCCATCGCTGAACCGAGATTTTCAACAGATTGTTGGATATGAAGTTCGTAACCAACTGCAAGAGCTGGAAGGTAAGCTGCCAGATATGCTTATAGCCTGTGTAAGTGGAGGAAGTAATGCATTGGGCCTCTTTTACCGATTTTTGGAAGATGAATCTGTCCGTATGATCGGAGTGGAAGCTGGCGGTGAGGGAGTGAGCAAAAAAGGCAGGCACGCCTCACGATTTGCCGGAGGCACGCTTGGTGTGGTTCAGGGCTATAAAACAATCTTTTTGCAAGATAAGGAAGGGAATATTGCTCAAACTCATAGTATTTCAGCAGGATTAGATTACCCTGGTATAGGGCCCCAATTTGCTTATTTAAAAGATGTAGGTCGTGTGGAATTTTCTTCAGCTACCGACAAAGAAGCGCTGCGTGCATTTAACCTTACAGTAAAATGCGAAGGGATATTACCAGCGCTTGAATCATCTCATGCAATAGCAGAAGTCATAAAGCAGGCACCAAAGCTATCAAAAGATACAATCATTGTAGTAAATATTTCTGGCCGAGCCGATAAAGACATATTTATCGTGGCAGAGGCGCTAGGGGACAAAGAGTGGGACAAGTTTATAAAGGAGAAGTCCAAATGAAACTCATGACACACGTTGTGGTGGGGTACCCAACCATCGCATCAACCATACAAATAGTAAAAGCCATGGAACAGGCTGGCGCAGATTATGTGGAATTACAAATCCCATTCTCTGACCCCATAGCCGACGGACCAACCATTATGAAAGCTTGCGATATAGCTCTAAAAAATGGCATAACGGTGCGAGATTGCTTGAAGGTTATGAAAACATTAAGCAATAAGGTATCTATCCCGCTTTTTTTCATGGGATATTACAATACGGTATTTCACTTCGGTGTAGATGCGTTTTGTAAACAGGCAAAGGCAGCTGGTGCCTATGGACTGATCATCCCCGACATGCCACCCGATGAAGAAGAGCATGAGCACTTTATCAAAGCATGTCGCACCCATCATTTAGCTCAAATCCGTGTGATTACACCAGCAAGCTCTAACGAGCGTATGAAACTCAATGCACAGGTGGCTGATGAGTTTGTGTACTGTGTGAGTCATTACGGCGTTACGGGATCGAATGCAGATTTCAAAAAATCACTTAAGCCATATATTGCTCGAGTTAAAAAATATTTTAACCTTCCTATTGCTTTAGGATTTGGTATTTCTAAACCATCACATATACGTGCAATTAAAGATATCGTAGATATCGCTATTGTAGGAAGTGCCATCATCAAGATAATTGATAAGTATAAAAATCCAAAAACACGTATCCGTGAAATCAAGAAATTCATCCAAGACATTCTTATTTAGGGGCTACCCCAAAATGTATATAGTAATCGGGGTAGCCCCTTTTACTATGAGATATTGGAACACGAGTTGTTATTTTATTGGGTATTGGGGATAATGTAATCTATGAAAACAGTTTTTATCACAGGTGGATCTGGCTTTTTGGGCATAAATCTTATCCGATTTCTTCTTAAAAAAAACTACCGTATCATCTCCTACGATATCGTGCCTTTTGACTACAAAGACTGTAAAAATAAAATCTCCTCAATAGTCGGAGATATTCGAGATAAACCACTCCTTAAAAAATCTATGAAAGGCGCTGATATTGTAATTCACACTGCAGCAGCGCTCCCCTTATATTCAAAAGAAGATATTATGACGACTGATGTAGATGGAACTCAAAACGTCATTGACGCAGCACTTATCCACAATATAAAGCGGTTTATCCACATCTCATCCACCGCTGTGTACGGTATACCAGACCATCATCCGATATATGAATATGACCAGCTCATGGGCGTAGGACCATATGGAAAGGCCAAGATCCTCGCAGAGCAAGCTTGCAAAAAAGCTCGAGCAAAAGGCATGGTCGTGTCAATTATCCGCCCCAAATCATTTGTCGGGCCAGAGCGACTGGGCGTATTTGCACTGCTTTATGATTGGGCCAGGGAAGGCCACAGATTCCCTATGATTGGGAATGGAAACAACCGATATCAACTTCTTGACGTAGATGATCTGAGCGATGCAATCTATGCATGTATGACTCTTGAGAAGCGTAGGGTTGACGATGTATTCAATATAGGCGCCAAAGAATTTACCACTATGCGCGAAGATTATCAGTCAGTTTTGAATAAAGCGGGATTTGGAAAAAAGATCATCAGGACTCCAGCGTGGCTCATCATTCCCATCCTGAGAGTTCTTGAAGCGCTCCACATTTCACCCCTTTACGCATGGGTGTATGAAACTGCTGCAAAAGATTCATTTGTGTCCATTGAAAAGGCAGAAAAACAACTGGGGTTTAAGCCTAAGTATTCAAACAAACAAGCACTTATAAAAAACTACCAATGGTATCTGAACCATGTGAAAGATTTTGCGGGGAAAAGCGGTGTATCGCACCGAGTTCCTTGGAAGCAGGGGATATTGGGATTATTGAAGAGGTTTGTGTAATACCTAAAGTATTTTTTAGGCTTCTATTTCCTTGCATAGATTACAATCGTAGGATGATCATAGACGGTGAATGATTCGTCAGCACTGGTATCATCTAATTCAAATTTCCATCCGCCAATATTCAACCTTGGATATGAGGTAAACTCTGCTATTTTTACAAAGCCACGCTCGTGGGCAAAGAGTCGGCGGTAATATTCAGATGTCATAGGGTAACAACGAGGATACGTGTCAGGGCCACAAACATCTAGGTTCTGAAGGGGAGTATAGAGCCTGTTTGATGCAATAATGATGAAATCTGATCTATCTAACTTTTCATTAAGCTGTTGCCATTTTCTGCCATCATCGGGAATATCGTAAAGCGTGAGCTCTTCATACTTATATTTGTCCCCGTCAAATACAGGAACCCGGTCATCCCAGTGTTCAACAGCTAAGGTAGACCCAGCCGGGATAAACGTATTAATCCACTGGCTTGCTTGGATGCGAGTATTTGGGGTGGTGTAGATATTTAGAAACATGCTGGTCCACATAAGAGCCGCTGTAATAATGACGAGTTCTGTCATTCCGAATTTATTTCGGAATCTTCTACGAAATGAGAACCAATTGTGGGGAGAAAGATCCTGAAACAAGTTCAGGATGACACGAGTGCCATACCCGGCCATGATGGCAAAGAATGGGTACATCAGGAGCATATAGCGCATGAATTTGACGGCCGACTTCCCAATGACGATAAAATAAATGATATAAAAAAGAAAGAAGATTCCGAAAGAAACCACCCCTTTAGTTCCCCTCCTTGATAAGGAGGGGATTGAGGGGAGGATTTTTTGAATTAATCCAATTAATCCTACAATCGCCAGAATACTTATGACTGGTCCAAGGCCCCAAATAAAGATATTCTTGAGATAGTATATATACGGCATGGTTCCAACATATTGCAAAGTATAGGGAAATACATAAGGATCTGAATTCATCCTCACTTGTGCCATAACATCTGTGAGAAATTGAGCGTAATCGATGAACGCATAGGGCATAAAGAGAAATGAAAATATCAAAGCACATATTCCAAAGAGGAATAGGCGGGGAGTTATCAACGCCAATCCTATCACTGGCAAGAATATAATCGCGGAAACTTTACAGGTAAGTGCTGCGGCAAAGACTATACCGATCGCCACAACTTTTTTATATGAGGGGCTATTTCTATATAACAATATGAGGTACACCAAGAGAGTAGAGAACAGATTAAGGAAGGTATCTACGATAAAGAAGTGACTGTTTTGAATGGGAAAGAATGCAACAGCGTATAAAAAGCTAGACCATAAACTGGTGGTTTTATCTTTGAATAAGAGCATTGATATGCGATAGACGAGCACAATAACAAGAAGATCGGTTATAGTGGAAAGCATTCTTCCTACCCCAAGCATGCCATCATACGTAGCAAGATCGGTACCAAAAGCCATATCGAGGAATTGACTCGTTGCTCTCAGGATATAAACAGGCAAGCTTCCATAATTAAAAAATTGTGGATTGAGATTCGTAAAAAAATGTATACGATCTGTCACCATAATAAGCATGCGTTCATCGGGGTGGAAGTGAAAGCCAAAATCCCAGTCTATGCCACTAACACGAAGAATGAATGCAAATGCAACAATTACAAGAAGTGCGGTGTTTTTTTTACCAACCATATTAATTAAGCATATCACGAATATGATCCATTGCTTTCTTGAGCGTCATAAATTTGGGTTCATAGACAATATGAGTATCAAAAGGATTGGTTATCCATATTGTTTTGGCTGTTGTTGTTTTGGTTAGATGTGACACGATATCAAAGTTATCTTCCACAAAATAGTGAAGGTTTAGGTTATTTACCACTTGCTCTTTAAACACGTGTGGCTGTACATTGTTCTTGTTGTGAAAGGTTCCTTTGAAGTATTTCTGAGCATTCATTCGTTTAAGCCAGCTTTCAAAATCGCCTTTTAAACAATCATACCTACTGGTTATGATGTATGGTTCTATCAAACCTGCCTCAGACAGTCGTATGATGTCATCAAATCCGGGAGCAATGTATAGGCTCGACCAATGAACTACTCTCCATAAGAGCTTTTCGATAGGCGAGTGAGGGTAGTAAAAATGTGTTTTATTCGAAGACTTTCTTCCTAAAAGCTTTTTGGCGAAAATGGTAATGGGTCGGAACATGCGCGCAGGGTTGTACAGAAGGACTCCATCGAGGTCAAACCCAATTTTGAGTGGTTTTGTCATAATTTTTTATTATACTAGATACATGCTGCCAATATTAGCAGATTTGGGCTTTGTCAAAATCTATACAAATGGAATCTTCTTAGTACTTGCTTTTTTCTGGAGCACGTTCTTTTTATGGAAAAATATATCTCTTACGGCATTTAAAGAAGATGAAGTATTTGATGGTATGTTTTTCAGTCTGTTGGGAGGCCTTATATTTGGCAGACTTCTGTATGTTGTACTTCATGCGTCTGAATTTGGATTTAGTATTCTTCGTATCATTCTTATAAACGGGTATCCAGGATTTTCCCTTTATGGAGCTCTTTTTGGTATCTTTTTATTCGGGTATATGTTTGCTACGTCTCGCAAAATCTCATTGGGCAAGTTGGTAGATTATGCTATGGCGCCGCTCCTTTTGGCAATAGGAATAATAAAACTTGGTGCATTTTTTGCAGGAACTGAAGTGGGAGCAGAGACAGCTATACGTGTTGCTATAGCCTACCCGCACTTAGATGGCATGCGGCATCTTACACCACTCTATGAAAGTATCTTACTCATGGGTGCAAGTTATATAGCACATATGGTGCTTATGGCTATTCGAAGAAACAAATTCTACCCTGGATTTAACTTTGTAGTATTTGCAGGACTATTCTCATTTATTAGTTTAGTGCTTGATCCGATAAAGGCATTTGGTACCATGGTGTTTTCGATGAGCTTTGATATGATCGTGAGTAGTGCGATCCTCTTGACAGTAATACCATACATGCTATATTATTTTAGGAATCAAATTATAGATCTTTTTAAGAAAAAGAAAGGAAGTAAAAAAAAATAACATGACCCATAAAGCACAAGCACTACTAGAGTCTGAGTTAAAAGATATAGAGGCACGTATGGTGGTGCTCAAGCAAAGCGACCCTTTTCTGGACCCAGATCACGTAACAGATAATGCCGCAGTAGATACTGATGTGCGCGAACAAGAAGCGCATCAACGTATAGAAGCAGAGGTTGAAGAATTACAAGAACGGGTAGCCACTATCCATAAAGCGCTTGAACGAGTAGCAACAGGAACCTATGGCACGTGTAAACGATGCAATAAAACCATTCCACCAAAACGACTTGAACTTATTCCAGAATCACTATACTGCGTATCCTGCGAAGAAGACTTGAAGAGATGATGTGATACAGTTAAGTATGCGATCTAAAACTTCCCAATACCTTTATTACATCATTATTGTATTTGTAGGTTTTTATATACTGTTTAAGTTCTATGAAATCTTTGCTAAGTCGCTCTTTATGACGGCACCAGATCGGATAAATATTCTACTCTACGGTCCTGAAACCTATTACTATTCTTTGGACCGAGCCAATAACCGCGACTATGCAATTGCGTTTCAACCTGATGTAAAAGTAGACGTTCCAGGAGGATATGGAACATACCGTGTAGGGTCTTTGGGTAAGTTAGCCCTTCTTGATGACGATTCCGAGCTCATAAAAAATACCTTTGCTCTTACCACAACAACATTTGTCCACTTCGTGTTTTTAGAACATGATGACGAGGTGTATTACGGCGAAAAGATACCAGAAATACAAAAGCCTTCCTTAAAAAAAATACTTTTTAGCACCAGCAATGCGTCAATATTGGACAGACTTTACCTTGCTCTTATTTTATTTGATGATAAAGCAGATGGATACCAGCCAATATCATTTTCAGAGCAAAAAGAAGAGGTGTTTGATGATATTTCATTTGAGAATGAATTGTTTTTTAAAGATAGTATCGGGCTCTTATTTCAGGAAACATATCGAGATGAGCATGAAAGTATTCAAGTGCTGTACCCAGGGAAATATGCTACAGCCCAAAGGATTAGTGACTTACTTGAGGGGAATGGCATACGGGTAAGTGATATATCGTATGATATCAGCAAGCATGAAACGTGTGAGGTGGTGTATTCAAGCGATAGTAAATCACATACTGCACGAGATATAGGATCTTATTTTGGATGTTCAGTAAAGCCTGGAAAGACAGATGTATATGATATACTATTTTTACTGGGGGGAGTAGAGGAGAAGTGGAAGGTTAATTAATCAATCTAAAATGTATATAGCTTTTATTATTATCTTAGTGGTATCGATTATTTTTGCGCTCCGTTCTATGAAAGATTTTCATATTCCAGCGCATATTGCCAAGCTTATATCAATAAAGAAGTTAAAGGGATCGATCATTTTTTTCAAAAATAAAGTGCAGCATTATTCTTCCTCTTCTTCATCTTGATCTTCTATCTCAACAATGCCATGTAAGTCTTTCTTGTTTTCATAGTCTTCCCACTCGCTATCATCTAAACCAACATCTGCGTTAAGATCATCGTCATCACCATCAAGAGCACCTTCAGTATCATCGTCATCATCGCCGGAAGATAGATGATGTATGTCTGAGAGCATGATATGGGGGTTAGAAGGGAATGAGGGGTATTCTTCCACCCTTTTGCCTTTTGAAACTTCACTGATGAAAATATCTACTTCAGTAAGATCTGCTGTTTTTATGTATGCGCGGTATTCACTGCCTTCTTGTATAAAATAGCTAATACGCTTAGAAATATCATCGGGGAGACAACCAATATATTCATCATTACGAGATCTTGCTTCTAGTTTGCGTCGTTTTTCTTTGAGTATTATTTCTTCGCCAACATTTAGTCCTGCCAAATCTTCCTTTTTGCCCAGTTTTACCAATTTAATGGTGCGGGTTTTACCAGGGATATCGAGAAACAATTCAGAGTTGTATTTGGTAGCATGCGTGTGGCGTAGCTTCTTTTTTTCCATTAATATTGCTATTTTCTCTAAATGATCTTCAGCGATGTTATTTTTCGGCTGAATCTTCAGAACAGTATTAAATTGTGCTGCTGCTTCTTTTAATTTGTTTGTCTGAAGAAGAGCATACCCAAGGCGCTGATGGGCAGCTATTTCATCTGGTATGATTTTGACAATTTTCTTGTTTAGGGCTACAGCAAGTTCCCAATTAGAATCCATTGCGGCTTCTATGGCTTGTTGTTCGAGTGTTTCAACATCTGTTTCCATGTGTTTGAGTATAAGGAAATAATAATGAAAGTCAAGAGGCGAAATTTGATATAATTTACCACATGCTCGCAAACGTTCTTTCATTGAAGGGTTTTAAGAAAACCTTACCTAACATTCCTGCTCGAATCCGTATAATCATAGCTACCGCTGTGATGTTGACTGGTATGGCGATTAGTACCTTTTTCCCCTTTGGCGGAGCGTGGTTGTGGTTTCTTATTATATTGTCAGTTTGTGCCTATGTGACAACCTATATTGCTGTTTATGAAGGGATTGATGGGGTAGAGTGGTACGTATTATTTATAATGCCCATTCTTCTGTCCCTCGGATTGTATCTGTTTTACTTCCTATTGCCAGTCCGTTGGCTTACTCGGTTACCGTTTTTGATGATATTTGCAGCAGGGTATTATGCATTACTTTTAACTTCTAACATATTTAATGTGGGAGTAGAGAAGAGTATACAGCTTTACCGGGCAGCCTTTTCAATAAATGTATTGCTGCAAACGATCGTGATGTTTTTATGGTCTATAGTCGTCTTCTCATTTCGATTTAATTTTTTAGTCACTGCGCTCATTATGAGCTCCATTGCAGTTCTTGTTTCTATCCAACTCTTATGGACCGTTACCCTCAATCAACACATGGAGTCAAAATTGGTGCGTTACGCCGCGATACAAGGTATATTACTATTTGAATTATGCATCCTTCTTACCTTCATACCATTTAAGCTCAATATTGTAGCTTTGATCTTCACAGCAGGCTATTATAGTAGTATGAGTATTTTATACCACTATTCCGGAGAAAGGTTGTTTCAAAACGTGGTGCGAGAAAATAGTCTGGTATTTATATTTGTATTTATCGTTGCGTTGTTTACTATTTAGCCTGGATCCTTCGTCTAATCGCCTCTGGATGACAATATTAGCACCCATAAAGTGGAGAAGAGAGGAGTGGGGTAACCTAAAATCAGATGTCATAATAATGACCTATAATAATTAATATAATAAACTATAGGATATATATAAAACATACGTTCGTACATAATATTTAAAACATTATACAACTGAGTATGTGGTTTGATGTAGTTATCTCAGTAAAGTTGAGGCTAAAAACGTCATTTTAGACTATCATTAAGCTCTAAATCAAATCATACACGCTGTACATAATGTGGATAACTGCAACTTCTTCCCCCGAATGTCATTTCACCAAGAGAGGTACATTTCATGCAAAAGAGAGGCGTTTAATCAATGTAATTCTCCGTGCATGTGCACCTATAAAAGAAGATATAAGTGACTTATATTCTCTAGAAATAGCCATTGGTAATAATGGCAAAAATAACCCCATACGCGGCAAGAGAACAGAAGATATAAGACGTCGTAAAATGAATCTTTTACGACGTTAAGTTCAAAAGGTGCCAGGGGAGTGTGTTTTTAGACATTTAATAAAATCTTTTATATTTCTCTTTTATTTTTATTTATATTCCTTAAAAAACCCATAGTTCTCTCCTTAAATTCCCCCAAATTCTTACCTCTTTGAATATGTATGCCACTACCCTATTATGGACTTTTCTGAGGCTCTAAAGCTGAAATTGAGGTTATTATTCCCCTCCTCCGAGGTGTGTGGATGGTGTCATTCTGACCCCGAGCACTCGGGGGAAGAATCCATCAAATCATGGATCCTTCGGCTGCGCCTCAGGATGACAAGAGAGGGCTGGATCCCGCATCAAGTGCGGGATGACATTAAACACCTCGTTTTAGGTTCAAGTAGGTATCAAGAGCGAAGCTGAAGTAATAGTTGGGGGAGATAACATAATCTTGAGTAAAAAGGTAGGTTACGTCGAATCCGCCAAAGCCTCGTTTAAAGAGCGTCAAGCCTTCCCAAGCACGGGGAGTACGGCCTTTATCGTAAATGCCATGAAAGCTGTAATAGTTGCAACCGCGGCGTTTTGCTTCTAAGATAGAATGCCATTGCAGAAGATATGCTGCCGGATATTGGGTATGAATGGATGCACCTTGGTGATAGAACCCACTGGCGCTTGTGAAGATGACTAAAGATGCAGCTAATATTTTAGACAGGCCTTGTTGGGCGAATTTTAGGCCAGAAAGAAAGAACATGGCATTATTGGCCGTATGAAATGACTCAAATTCATATCGGATATATGCATCTGAGTATGGCTGAAATTGTTCGCGTTTGGCGGTTATATGATATAACGATAAAAAATCATCAGTCGCTTCAACAGAATTATGATGACTAACCTGTAATCCATCTTTGATGGCCCGGCGAATATAATAGCGAGTATTTTTGCGCATACCAGCCATAAGGTCATCTTCAGATTGCGTAACATCTAAAACACTCATGGTTTCTGCATGGACATAGATAGGGGCAGTACGATACCCGAGACTTGAGAAAAGATGCTTATGATCTTCATCGCGCGTAAGGGGTGGCGCTATACGTATAAACCAAAATCCTTCTTGTTTTGCCAAAGCAATCAAGTAGTGAGTTAACTCTTTGAGTTGTGCTTGAATACGTTCACGATCATCCGCATTAACGTGTTGTGTTAGCTTATCTGCCTTAATATCAAATAATGGGCCATGAGGCACGAAAAGATATCTTCCTCGTTTGGATTTCACCTTAACTATAAGCGCTATAGCCACAAGCTTTTCATTATCAAATAACCCTAATCTGAGTATTTCTTTTCCACATTTTTGTTGAAACAATCCCCATTCCCATGAGTGATGGAACGAAGGCGCGCCAACGGATTCGTAAAACGAGTTCCATACCGATATGTTTGTTAGTTCTTGTATATTCATACTGCTATTTCGTGTGCTTTGTGCACAACTTGTATGATGCCTTCAGCTTGCGCCGCAGATATATGGGTGGGGAGGTTTAATACGAGCTTCGTGAGTTTTTCTGCTTTTGGACATGACCCATTTTTGTAGTGCACATCCATAAGATCAAGTTCATGAGGGGCTACAACTTGAGTATACCAATTACCTAGAAAGATGTTGTATTTGGCTGCAAATGCGCAAATAGAATCACGGTGTTTAGTAATATAAGGAAATCTATTTATAGCGTTTTGATAGGCTGAATACTGTTTTGGTTGGATTTTATAATAATACCTATTTGAAATTGCCTTTCGACTTTGATAGACGTCGTTAAATCTATTTAACTGCTCAAGCATAAATATGGCTGCTACATTGGGATATGTTTTCAACATTGCTGAATCGAATTTCCCCATTTTTTCCCGTTTGGTGATCTCTGGGACAATAAGATTAAATTGTTTGAACAAGAAATGAATTATTTTACCAATATAAACGTCGTATAAACCATGAATGATTACTGCATTGATTTTATATGAAATGAGTTGCAGCAAAAACCATGTTGAAGGGTTGGGGAGTTGTCGCTCCGCATCCTTCATGAGGTCTCCTACTCGCTTCCCTCTTGTTGCAATGGCTCCGCCAAATACTGAGGAAAATATTTTTGATCTACCAAATGACATAAGAATTGCGCCATTGAACCGTTTATTTTTGAATAAATCAATATCAAATCCGTGTGCCACATCTTCAATAATATGTAATCCATTTTTGGCTGCAAACGCGAGTATTTTGAGTCTATTTTTAGGAGTGATTCCAAAGGTATGTTGAAGTATGAGCACTTTACTTTGTGGAGTGTATTTCTTTTTTAGATCCATTAAGTCTATACAAAAGTCTTGTTCTTCTATGTCTATATAGATAGGGCTAAAGCCCAAGTCAAGAATGGGCAATACGACTGCTTCGCAGGTGAATGCTTGCACCAATACCTCCGCACCAGGTTCTACATTGAGAGAACGCAAGTATTGATACAATGCGCCGCGACCAGTAAGAAAGAGTGAAATATGGGTATCGAGTGAGAAAAATTTAGATTTGAGACGTCGTTTAAGGTTATGTAGCTCCTTCCCTCTTCTCCACCGCCATGGTTGAAATAAAAGACTCAATGCAAGAAGTGCATCACTCCCCTTTTCATTTGGTCCAAAGTCTGTTGATATCATATAAGTTGTTGAATTACGGTATTTGAAAACCTTCCCTCTATTAAGATTAACGTGTCACTCGTTGTTGCTAAATGGAGATAGTTCATAAGAGACGAGACGTCGTTAAATGTAATTACGCTCTTTTCATCACTGAGTTCTCCAAACACGGCATCTGTGGTAAGTAATATGCCATTATACCTACTTAATGCAGCAAGTACCCTCTGATATGATTGCCTCTTCTCTACTCCGAGCTCGATAACTCCTTGGGTTATTACGATCTTTTTTTGGTGTGGAAATAATGACATGGTTTTTACGGCTGCAATAAAGCCATCAATATTTGCAGTGAGCCCGTCGTATAGCACTATACTACCATTTGGCCCAGGGTGAGTAGACAATTTTCCTTCCAGTGGTCTAATGGTTTGGATTGCCTGTTCTACTTGGTCCGTAGTCATCCCCCTATCTAAAGCGCATGCAATTGCTGGAAGAAGATTGGCCACTGAATGCTCGCCAAGAAGCCTTGTTCTAACCGTAAGGGTCCGACCCTTATAGGTTACCAGTGCAGTCGTTTCTCGTGATGTTAGTTTAACATCATGGGCTATCACATCGGCCTTATCTGACAGACCATAGGTTATCTTCTTTCCCATAAGTGATGGTAATTCTAGTGCTTGATCGTACCCATATATGGTTCCATCTGCGGGAACTTGAGTGAGAATATACGTCTCTTCATCTATAAGTGCAACGTGACTGCCATACAGATCGAAGTGTTGATTCCCAAGCGGCGTAAGAATGGCATGGTGGATGGGTACAAACTGGACAGAAGTACGCACTTCTCCCCTTTTATATGCTCCAAATTCTGCAATAAAATACTCGGTTTCACTTGTGAGATTATGTAAAATCGATAACGCGATTCCTACATCTGAGTTCATATTTTTGTCTGTTTTGGCAACCTTGTATTTGGTTGATAAGATATGGTATAAATACTCTTTCACTGAGGTCTTGCCATATGATCCGGTCACACCAATGACCACTGCTTTAGAATGTTTCATCTTGGCTTTGGCTCGTTTAATGATCGACAATCGGTAAAAATGGGCAGGAACGTTGGTTATAACTACTCCAAGCCCTACCAAAACAAGTGCTCCGATGGGTGCAAATGGTCCAATGAATGTGATAATGGTTACTACCAGTGGGTTTATAAATCCTGCATAACTTATCGTCACCATCATCATTCCAATAATAAGCACAAGAAGGATATTTCGAACTGTCAGAGCGGGACGTTTTATATCCAATGTATACAGGAGTTTAAACGTACCAAATTCTTTTAAAGAAGAAATAAAGCGGTCAAATCGGTATTCTTTGATTTGAAATAAGTAGATGAAGTGAATACTCGCATATACAGCCCAAATGAGGGTAAAAAAGAACAGAATTTGCATGAATTAATTATACTTCAAGAACCCCTTCATCACATCCCATACTCTTTGCGGGTCTTTGATCGGTAGATTGTGTCCTGCTTTGGGGAATACATGAATATCTGAGTTTGGAATATTTTTCTTCAACTCATATGCCCAATATGACGGTGTATAGGTATCGTCCTCTCCCCATACTATGAGGGTGTCATTTTTGATCTTTTTTACATCTTCTGTTAAATCATGGGTTATGATTTGACGGAAATTTGTTTCGAGCTGCGGAAACTTCATAAGATCTGAATCTCTGTGGAAGAGTTTGTAATACAGGTTTTTAATAAATGGCTTAACTAATCTCACCACAAGTCTAGCCCCGTGTGGAGCTTGTTGAACAATCTGCGCTGCTTTAGATACTTTATTTTCCCGTTTGTATGAACTGTTACAGAGGACTAATTTAGCCAACATTTCAGGATTATGTGCAGCTATATAGATGCCCAGTTCTCCGCCGAATGAATGGCCAAAATAATGTGGTCGAGTGAGTTTTTGATCTGTAATAAAATCGATTATCATTGATGCGTACCCTTCCACACCCCAATGCTTGGGCGGGTTGTCACTTTTGCCAAATCCGGGAAGGTCTAATAAATATACAGTGTAGTTTTTTGCTGCTAAATTACCAAGCTTATGAAGGCTGTATAAACTTCCACCCCATCCATGAACCAGGAGCAAGGGTTTACCAGAACCACATTTTTTGAAGTGAATTTTTCTGTTGTTTATGTGCGTGTACATAGGGCGATGTATTATTCGTTCTGCCCAGAAGGTGCCGTTTTGATTGCTTCAATAAGTGCATTTTTGAATTCTTCTGGACTAGCTGGTGGACTAAATACTGAGCCATTTAAAAAGAGTGATGGGGTTCCGCGAACTTGGGCAGCTATGCCGGTTTGATAGTCTTCTGCGATACTATCTTTAACTGCTTGTGAATTGTAGGCCTGGGTAAACTTCTCAATATCTAGTTCAAGTGCCGTTGCATATTCTATAAAAAATGGCATTGGATCGTCCTGCTCACTCCATTCATCTTGCCGTGCAAAGAGCATGTCATGCATCGGGTAAAATGCATCTTGCAATCCTGCTGCTTCTGCAGCTTGCGATGCAACTCTTGCATTGGGATGACTATCATCTAAGGGGAAATGTCGATAGACAAAGCTGATGTATGGTTCGACTTCTTTTACAAATTGTTCGTCAGCATGTAAGGTTTGTATGGCGGCAGCAAAGGCTGCACAGCCGGGACATTGGAAATCACTAAATTCCATAAGAACGATGTCGCTTTTGGGAGCCCATGTAACATGATCAGATTCTGATGCTTTTGCAAGCTCTGGGAACGACGATACTTCTGGCTTGCTCGTAAGCATATATGCAACGACTAAAAATGCGAATAAGCCAAGTATGGAGCCTAATATAAGAGTGATTTGTTTTTTTTCCATATCTTACTATACCACGTGGTATACTAATTTCGTTACTATTTATAAATACTTTTATGAATAAAGGATTAATGGTCGGAATAATAGCACTCCTTCTTATTGGTGGTGTGTATATGTATAGTTCTCGTCAGACTGAGCCAAAGGAAGATGCAGATGCCATGATAACAGAAGTTCCTACGGAAGCTCAACCTACTGGTGAAGTGGCTATGATGGAAGAGGCTGACTACACCATTGATTTACAAAATTTCTCATTTACTCCTAACGTCATGGAGGGTAAAGCTGGAGAAATACTCAAGGTAAAAATTGTTAATGTAGGTGGCTTTCATGACTTTGTGATAGATGAGCTTGGTGTTCAAAGTACACAGATTGCAGAAGGAGAATCTGAAATAGTTGAGATAATGATCCCGAAAGATGCAACGGGCGAATATGAATTCTACTGTAGTGTAGGAAATCATAGAGCTCAAGGAATGGTTGGCGCTCTTATGATTGTGGAGTAATTAATGAGTGGTTCTTTTGTTCTAGGGCGGTAATACGATTATTATGATCGTCGAATGTAACAGAAGTAAACTCAAGAAAGCCTTTCGCCATACTATCGAATCGCTTATCAATCTTAATCTCTAATATATCGAATCTATTTTCAAGGTTGTCGAATCTTGTTTCTAGACCATCTATTCGTGCATCGAGAAGCTTGAACTTATGTTCGATTTTGGTGTCAAGAAATTGCATTACCCCCTCAAGTTTATCAAATTTTTTATTGAGCTTTTTTTCAAGCCTCTTTTCAGACTCTAAAAACATCTGTTGCATTACCTCAACGGTGATAGTTGTCTGATCGGTTGTCATGGTTTTATGATAGTGTAGTTGTATAAGTATGTCAAGAGAGATATTCACCCTTTGGTGTAGCAGTGGTTTATTTTCGTAGCTGAAGAAAGACAATGACTGCGATAAGAAGGAGTATCAAAAAAGGAAGAATTTGGATTGCCATGAGTGCAAATATCGCAAGAATGAGGAGTACGAGTAACACCCCACCCATCCGTGGCGAATTTTTCAAAAGTTCTTTTATGTAATCTAGTATGGTGTTCATATGATCATGATACCATAGGTTTTTG
>CALRFM010000003.1 GCA_943356515.1 Patescibacteria group bacterium | reverse complement strand
GACTGGGGTGAACAAGATTAGGAGCTGATTGAACTCTTTAACCGTTAATCCTGTTAGAGAGGCAGATAATCGATCATTTCGTAGGGCAGTATTTATATTCATATCACTCTAGTTTGCACTAGAATGACCTAATTCGCAACAGGTCTATTGTCATCTTTCTGTCGTTTTGGGTTAAAGTATATAGCACATAATGATTCGGCAATGGGCATGAGTTTGTGAGTTACATCAAGTCTAAAATACGCAGGATCAGGCCCATTTTCATCCACCTCATTGTGATGTGCGTCGCGATACCGATCTAAGGCATCGGCATCTTTTAATATGGCCAGCTCTAAAGGAAAACTTTCTTTTGACAATAATGGTACTTTACTATCATCTTCTGAATGCCATGTCGCAAGGAAATAAATCAACCCTTCATCAGGATCGTCTTTAAATATTCCAGACATATCTGCTGCAACAGAAGCAACGAGGCCGTGATCTTCTTCATCTTCATACTCTTGTCTCCGATAACTATCGTGAATGCGAATGGCAGATAGTATTGCGTGACGATTTACCTCAAGACCTTGCTTCTTAATTTTTTGACAGATCAAATCAGCATACACCATAACACGCATCACATGACTCTCTTCATGCAACATACTAGCGCCATTTGGGATACAAACTACCGGCGGATAATCTGTAAGTAGCTGAGGATGAACAGGCTGAATATTTAATTGAGTCAAGATATCGGCTGAAGATGGCATCTCATTCATAGGCACATATTATATACCAACTACACATATTTTTTGCATAGTATAATAAATGCATGTCACACCTCATACTCGTCCGACATGGCTTGTCGGAATATAACAAACAAGGGCTTTGGGCTGGGTGGTTGGATGTTGAACTTGCTCCAGAGGGATACGAAGAAGCAATTTGCGCTGGGAAAACGATACAAGATTTTACTTTTGATAAAGCGTTTGTTGCAGATTTAAAACGTTGCACTGAAACCTTAACAGAGATCAAAAAGCAGATCGGGCAAGAAGAATTGGAAACTGAAGTAACCTCAGCTCTCCGAGAACGAAATTATGGCGATTTGGCCGGTAAAAATAAATGGCGGATAAAAGAGGAATACGGTGACGAACAATTTATGAAATGGCGAAGAGGGTGGGATGTGGCTATTCCCGGTGGTGAATCGCTCAAAGATGTATATGGTAGGCTTGTTCCCTACTATTCTGAACATATTGCACCACTTCTTAAAGAGGGGAAAACTGTGTTAATTTCTGCCAGTGGCAATTCACTTCGTGCTCTGGTGAAATACCTAGAACACATTTCAGATGACGAGATATCGAAGTTAGAGATTGGAACCGGAGAGGTATTGGTCTATGAACTCAATGATGATAGAAGTATAAAGTCAAAAGAAATTCGAAGCACCAACCCAAAGAAGGGAAAGGTATGAAAAATTATTTCAATCATTCTAAATTATTATATTGAATCGTTTAAACTCCTCCAAATAGTTGTCTACGTAATCTACTACAAAACCTTGGTTACTAATAAATGGCAAAAGATCATTTTTAAAATCATTCTTGAATGTCGTGCATGCTTGAGTCACTTTGCCCTCTACAAGGATGTTCAATTCCTCTATAGTCATGTTTGGAGACTCTACTCTCTCTTTTAAAAAACTAAAGTTCAGTTGAATTCCCTTTTTCAAATACCACAATAGATCGTAAAAATCACGCCCCTTGATTGTCTGTCTGTTTTCCACCCCTGTCAACAAATTTCTCTGCAGTATCGCAGATACTTTTCCCGCAAATAAACTTGGAAGATCATAGTGCACAGCTACAAAGTTATATCCAAATTCACTCTTAGATGTTTTTATGAGTTTGTAACACTTCCCCACTTTTGGAGAGATATCTATTTTTATATAAAGCATTTCTGACTCATTTGGTCCAGCCATGTTGATCTTTCTCAAGATTGGAAACTTTAACAGAAGCTGCTTTCCTTGTTGTTTGATAGTAATGTTCAGATCAGGATATTTCAGTGTACTTTTGAAAAAGATTGCAATTTTTTCTGCAAAAGCTTCTGGACTTATTGATTTTATGGTATCAAAATCAAGATCCTCAGATAACCGATCGATCCCAAACAAGTGTCTGAGACATGTTCCTCCAGTAAATATCAAATTTGCTTTGTATTCTTTGGACGTATAAATAAAATTGAGAACAATTATCTGCAAATATTCCTTTACAGCGCTCCTGATGTAGAGCGGATTTGCTCCTCGATCTTGTTGCTCTTGAACGATCTTTTGAATATAATTGAGTATCATATTAATTGAATAATAGCTTCTCTAAAGTAAAAAACTTGTCTCTATTGGTACTTTTGCAAAAGGACGAAAATTCTCTTCTTTCTTCTTTTGTGAATTCATCGAGATTCAGCCTCAGCTCATCAATCATTTCCTTATTTATTTGAGATTTTCTATAAAATTTTAGATAGAGAAAGTCAAATAGTGCTTTTGATTTTGATGCGATAGCAATTTCAAAGTAATTTTCCTTTATTATCTTGTATCCCATAAATAATGAATTACTGATGCTTCTATAAGAAAAAGTGCCCAGTTTATTCGTATATGTTCTTGTTGATTTTTGGGTTACTGATGTATACGTATATACACTTTCGGTCAATATTTGATATTTTCCCAAAACATATTCTAGGCTTAAATACGACGGATATCGCAGTTTGTTACTGAGAAATTCTCGGTAGCTATCTGCATCTTGCTTTGAGGCAAAATGCTGAGTAGTATAGAATCCCCTTTTTAGCTGGATGATTTTCCCTTGTTTTAACCATCTTGAGATATTTTTGTATAACGTATTCCCCTCAAGTTCAGTCACCTGGGAAAGTGTTGCTAGATCAAAATAGCTAAGATTTTCCAATTGTTTCAATTTGTTTACTTGTTTCATTTACTGTATATTATATATACATTAAGTGGAATAAGTCAAGGGGGATTATTTCGTATAACTTACAACGCTACTCATGGAGGGGTGAGATATTGGCGATAGTTGTTAAAAAACCGCTTACAAATTAGCCTATTAAATTTGTATACTAAAATCTCACTATGAAATACACCAAGCTCCCCCAAACAGACATTGATGTTTCACGGGGCTATCAGGGCAACGACACCGACGACCAAGAGCCCTCGTCGATGGCATCGATGGCATCGATGCACTGGAACAAAACTTAAAACAGATATTGCGAGTATCGATATTGAACTCAGCAATGAAGTATTGAGTGAGATTGAAGCGATTCACATCAAGCACCTCAATCCGTGCACATAACTATTCATTTTGTATAATAATCATTATGAAAACAATACCAACTCTTCTAACCCTTGATCGGTTTGAACTTAGTGACCAACTTGAGCTCTTTCAACAATATTTTGATCGCATTCAGATTGATGTAGCAGATGGCGTGTTGGTAGAAAATGTTACAACTCAGATAGATGAACTTCTTGAGCTTATCTCCCCAAACTATATTGATTTAGATCCAAAAACATCCTACGACTTTCATCTCATGGTTAAAAATTACAAAGGAGAACTTGCAAAAATAGCAAAACTTAAAGACCAGCAGGTAAATGTAAATACCGTTTTAATAAATGCATCATTATTCCCAAAAATAGATGCTTTGTCAAAAGAGTATAATTTTTCTATAGGTCTCGATGTCTTCCCTGATGTGCAAATAGATGATATCGCTCTTCATTACGATCTAAAGGCTATAAAGAGCATACAAATCATGACCGTTGAACCGGGGTTTCAGGGATCGCCCTTCTTGCCAAATATGCTTACAAAAATACAACAGCTTAGAGAAAAAGGCTATAAGCAAGAGATTTTAATAGATGGTGGAGTAAACGACACGACCATTCCCAAGATTAATGCTGCAAAAAATCAACCAGATATCATCTGTGTCGGAAGTTATTTGACCAAGGCTGGGGACGATCTTAAGATGCGCATAGATGAGCTGAGGAAACTCGAATAAAAGACTCGTGTCATTCCGGACTTGATCCGGAATCTAGAATTATTATTAATAATACGTTTGATATTCATTTCTGAGACTATCAAATTTCCCCATCTCAATACTCTCACGGATCTCCCTCATCAAATCAGCATAGAATTGTATGTTATGAAGCGTTGTATAGGTAGAAGCTCGCAAATCATACGCCAGAAACCACTCCCACAGTTGTCTCATGGTAACGCCTTCCCTACAACCCTCACACTTACAATGTGCATCGATTGATTCATCGAGGTGTTTGAGTTTACGAAGATACAACCTTCCTTTTTTGGTATAAAGCATCCGGTGCCGAGCTTCCCTTGTGGGAATGACACAGTCAAAAAGATCTACCCCTTGTTCTACCGCAGCAAAGATATCTCTGATTTTTCCAATTCCAAGTAAGTGTCTTGGCTTTTCTGGTGGAAGTATCGATGTCACCCAGCCGACCGTAGTTCCTAAGGCTTCTTGAAAATCCCCAAAGCTCCCACCAATCGCAAATCCTGGGACATCTTTGGAACCGACAACTCGTGCTGATTCTTCACGAAGATCCTGATATTCCCCACCTTGAACAATGCCAAAAAGGTTCTGTTTTTCCTCAAACCCCCGATGCGCCGCAATCGACCTATCGAGCCATCGATGGGTCCTCTCCATCGAATTTTTTGTATATTCATACGAATTGAGGGGAGACGTGCACTCGTCAAAGGCCATCATGATATCAGCACCAATCTTATGTTGAAGATCCATCGAAATTTCTGGATTCAGCATGAGCTCCTTTCCGTTAAAGTTGAATCTGACGCCTTCTTCAGCAATTTGAATCGGATTCTCCTGGTCTTTATTTTCAAAAAGTTTTTTGTCAATTCTTTCCCGTGCGATTTTCCCGATGTTGTGTTTCTGCCCAAACCCAAGAGAAAATACCTGAAATCCTCCGCTGTCTGTAGCTATGATCCTGTCCTTGAGCCCCATATAGGTATGAATGCCTCCTTGTTCCTCTATTTTGGGAATGATCTGTTTCGTGTACGTATGATAGGTATTTACGATAAAATACTGACTCGGAAGTTCGTGCAAAACATCGTTGGGCAAGGATCGAAGCTGTGCATCGGTGGCAACGATGGCCAGTTCGGGGGTTTGAACATTACGATCAGATGAATAGATGATGCCGGTGCGTGCCCGACTACCAGATTGTTTATTTAAAATATCAAAATTGAACATTAAGTAAAATCAAAGTATATACCTCATAAGTTAAATGATTTTTGCAATAGTACCAATATTCACCGATGAGAATGTGGCAGAGGGATATGCGCGAGTGAAGCTTGTGGGAGCTTGCGCAACATCTTTCCACTTACACTCAAAAGCAGATATGGTCTGCCCGCTTTTTTCAATAACATCAACTTCCTGCCCAGTGCGGGTACGCCAAAACATCAGCTCTGGAGGAAATATCTCAATCGAGCCATGTTTCATACGCTCACTCACAAAAAAGTTTTCAAAAATCGCACCTCGATCATTGCGCGTAGCCATAGGCGAGACGATATCCACCAAAGCGTTTCGGACACCAATATCGAGAAAGTACACTTTGAATCCTTTTTTGATCTCATTTCGTGGGTTGTTTGAAAACGAATAGATTCTCTTGAGAATAAAAGATTGCTCCAAAAGAGTGAGGTAGCGATTGACCGTCGCACGTGTGACGCCAAGCCCTTGCGACAATTCATTGACCGATACGGTTGACCCTATCTGTAAAGCCAGCATTTTGAGCAAATCCTCAAATACTTTTGGACTACGAATGGCCTCGAAGACAAAAATATCTTTGTACAGGTAATTGGTGGTGATATTTTTTATCGCAAATAATTTTTCTTCGGTTGTTTTTGCGGCAACGATTGCAGGATATGAACCATACAACATGATGTCAAAAAGCTGTGTTTGATCAAAATGTGGATATGCCGTGCGTATTTCATGCAAAGAAAGTGGTAACAAAGTAAATTCATACGCACGTCCTGTCATGGGCTCTTTGATTTTGTTGGCAAGGTCAAACGAGGAAGATCCTGTTGCAATTATCTGTACCTGCGGGTAAGTGTCGTGATAGATTTTCAGAATACTCCCAATATCTTGGATGGTTTGCGCCTCATCAAAAACGACAATTTTTTTTCCACGAGTGAGTGGGAGGAGCTTGTCCGGCTGGCCAAGTATAAAATGAGATCGTACATCTGCAAGCTGACAATCGTAGTATTGGGCTTGACCGCCATGCGAGGCAATGATTTTTTTAGAGAGCGTTGTCTTGCCGGACTGTCTGGGGCCCAAGATGACCACCATTTTTCCCTTGAAAAGGATGGGGACTATTTTTTGCTCAAGGTCGCGTTGAAAGTGTCTCATACGAGTAGTATAGCAAATTGCTCCTAAACAAGCAATTTGTAATAATCAGGCATTTGTACCTTTAGGACAATGTTATTTATGGTAATTTTTTTGTAAATTTCTCATTTTTGAACTAATGAGAATCCCTCGGTAGTTGCATTTTTGGCGAACCTACGATCAACAGGAGATCGATTTAGTCGAGAATGTAAATGGCAAGCTTTTTGCTACGGAAATAAAATGGCAAAAATTAAAAAAATTCCTCTGAAGGCACCCAACGGGTAAAATATACCCGTAGAGTGCTTATTGACAATAAGGCACCTGACGGGTAAAATAGTCAGATGAAGATCTTTTTATCAAATCAAGGTAATTTACGCAATTTCAAGAGTTTTGTAGAGTCTCTTGACTTATCAGATCCTGACAAATTCATAATATCAACCCACGATAAATGGGTTACCGTACATCCTGCAAATCTCGTTGTAGCAGCTGCATTGGCAATCCAGGCGGGCAAAGAGAACACAGAGATTATAGGAAATGTCCCTGAAACAGGAAGATACTTGGATAGAATGGGACTTTATGAACTAACCAAAACACCCTCGCCATTTGTTTATCATAAAAAAGAAGAAGCTGGACGATTTGTTCCAATAAAAATAATTAAAACCTCTGAAGATCAATCTCGCTTTATTACTGACATGATACCGCTTTTACATTTGTCAGAAGAAAACGCCATTGTGGTCAAATATATAATCGGTGAGTTAGTGAGAAATGTGCTTGAACATTCGTTTACAAGAAACGGAGCAATTGTTGCCGCCCAATATTATAAAAAAACCAATAGAGTAAGTATCGGTATTTGCGATACGGGGATAGGTATTTGGAAAAGTATGAATACATATTGGCATCCTAAAAATGATATTGATGCCATAAAACTAGCTTTGACACCTGGAATTACGGGTACAACTCGAAGAGAAGGTGGTACTTCCGAAAATGCGGGGGCTGGATTATTTTTTATAAAATCTATTGCCAAGATCACACGTAATTATTTCGTCATATATAGTGGTAGTGCTAAATATACTTTGTTAAAATATAAAAAACGAATAAAAGGATTGCCGAGATTATATGCTGATCCAAACAGAGATCCCCACAGCGAAACAAACTCTATGCCAAGTTTTCACGGAACATTGGTCGCAGTAGATCTCTCACTCGATGAAACGCCCGAGTTTAATTATTTATTATCTAATATTGGCGATGTATATGACAAAGCAATACGTGAACGTAAACGAGCTAAGTATAGGGCACCAAAATTCATATGAAAAAAACTATAATAATGAGAAAATTAGTGAACGATTTTGCTGAAAATAAAGATATCGCAAAAAAATTGAGGATTGAAGAAATTATGCCAGCGTTATCCAAAGGAGATGAAATAATTTTGGATTTTGACGGGGTTAGCGGCGCCACACAGTCGTTTATTCACGCACTCATTAGCGACCCCATTCGAAAACTCAAAGATGTTGCCTTTGATAACCTCATTTATCAAAATACGAACAACGATATTCGTGAAATTATTTCAATTGTGTATCGTTATATGCAAGAAAGCTTAAACATGAATAGAGATGAAGAGTAGCTTTGCCATTTCCGAGTAGGAAGCGTATTTGATGTAAGAATTTGGTTCATGTATCATTAGTAATATAACCATCAAATAATTGTATGATAAAAAAACCTTCACATAAAATACTCATATATATTTTACTCGCTGCCTTACTGCTTGTTATTCCAATAAGCAATATGCTCCTCTCAAAACGACAGACAACCAAGACTCGAGCCGAAAGTACGTCTGATTTGATAAAACTACAGCTGACCACTGATGCAAATTCTGCAGAAATCAATAAACCACTTACTATAGCAGTTCGCGCAATGATAGACGATCCCTCACAGACATCATCTATTCTCGCTTATGCAGTTGGCATCAAAATCCCCAAATCCCTCATTGTTAATGCTCCACCTGTTTTTCATGTACCTCTTGCTTTTAAAAATAGTGAGATTGTTGATAAAGGTACCTATTTTGAAATACAGCTCATAGCGGCAAATAAACAGAGTGAACCTTATATTCTTCAAAATGGCACTGTGCTTGTATCCTTTACAGTTACTTCTTCTAGTCCTGCTACGACTTCTCTGGAATTTACGAAAGGACAATCTTATCCTTCTATTATCGACTCTACAGGGGTAGAGCAACTTGATCAAACTAGTCTTACAAGCATCACCGTCTCAATTGGAAATCCCACTTCAACGAATATCCCGACCCCATCTCCAACAATGACTCCTACCCTGACTAGCACCATAACCCCTACTCAAACACCAACTAATACTCCGACAGTGACTCCAACCAAAACGCCTACGCCTACTCCAACAGTGACATCGACTCCTATTCCTACTAAAACATCATCTCCCACACCAACAAATACACCCATCCCAACGGCAACATCTATACCTGCTTCCACGTATACACCGACACCAACTGTTGATTCTTGCCCGAATTTTGCACAAGGAAATGCAAATTGCGATCCTGAAGGAAAGATCAATCTGATTGATTTTATTTGTTGGAGATATGAATATATAAATAATAAAGTTGCAGCTAGCTGTGGAGGAGAACAGCACAAGAGTGCTGATTTCAATCAAGACAATACAGTGACATTTATAGACTTTGCGATATGGCTTGCAACATATAAAGAAAAATCTTGAAAAATTACTACAAATTTAAGAATAATATAAGATCAAATAAATCCACTCTCCTGTCCTTGTTTAAATCTAATATCGAGTTAACGTTTGGTACTCCATATGCTTTATTAAAAATGTTTTGAGTTAACAAAATTGTATCATTATTGTCAACTACTACATCATTATTATAATCTTTTATATTACAACTTTTTTCCTCTCTCCCCCACCATCTAGGTGCCCCTTCAGGTTTATGTTTAAAATCACCATTTGCAGCATATAAATAAACCTCTCCTGTCCTAGTTGGCCAGACCCTGCCTGTGTTTGCACTGCAGTTGGGTTGACCAATCGCCAAACACTCAAGAGACCAACTCAGTGGCATTACGCCATGATTAATACTCCCCCATGTGACTTTGATATCTGGATCATACCAAAAAGGTTGCTTGCCATTTCCCCAGTACGCCCACGCTACAACATGAGTGTCATTAATATTTTTGAAAAGTTTTTCATAAGCAAGTTGCACTAGTCTGGCAGAGCTATATTCTGTAGTGGACCAAACATCATTGATGTTATCACACCAAGTACATTCAAATGGGGAAGAAAAATTGATTATTGTATCTTTAACTAAGATACTATCACCATCTTCTGTTATAACAGAAGCATCTCTGTATTTTTCCTTAGGTAAACTCGGCAACCGACCCCCAGATTGAGTTAATAAAATATCTTTTCCAGTAATCTGATGTAAACTACTTCCTACTACTTTTACATCGTTATAAAAATTATTAACCTTATCTTGAATTTCACATTCGGTTACAGCTCTAACACCATTAACTAAAGTATCAGGATGCTCAATATTAGAAATAAATGCATCTAAACCAATAAAACTTACGGCATTTTTAGAGTCTTCAGTTAAGTAATTATTCCATAAACTGTTGTAATAGTTTGTAATATTACTCCAAGGCTTGTAATTCACTACCCCATCAATGCCAGTGCTAGATTCTATACCCGCAACAGGTGATTGCAATATAATTTTAGCTTTAGGGTAAAGTTTAATAATTTCCTTGGTATAACTGTTTACTACTGAAGCATACTCGTACGGATCTAAATAATGCGAAACAATACCAAATTCAGTTTCTGCAAGTAAGTAAAAACTGTACCATCCGTCATTGCCATCATTGAAATCAATATTGTTTTCAAGAAATGTGATTAAATCCTCCTTATTGAAAATGCAATCTTGACAAAACGGGTGCCCAGCAGAATCTTCCTCTATACCAGGCAAACGTATGCGCCAATTAGAATTTAAATGTTGTGGAGCTGAGCCAGGAGCACTCTCTTCGTTTTGAATATAAACCTTGATAGACCCAGGAGCACCACTTAATGCGTACACTCTTACCCCATTTTTGGATAGAGACAGTGTATCTTTATCTAAAGCGATCCCTGTATTAACCCAGCTTATATTTTCAGTATTATTCGTTTGATAATCAAAAGGTTTATTTGTTATCAACTTTCTATAATTTGTCATGTTTTCATAGTGGAACCAAATAAACTGAGTGTTAGCATTTGGATCAAGAGCATGAAAGCTGCTTATATTTAATGCATTTTTAGCTAGTGTTAAATTTTTACCATCAACCGAAGTTACCCACATATCAGAAAAGCCCGGATACATTTTCCTTGGATCATTGGCACAAACAATCTTTTGGCCTAGTGTGTTATAACAAAGCAAATTATCATAATCCCATGTGCTTACGGCTACTCCAAACCTACCATTTGCTAAAGGAGAAGTTTGATCACCCAAAGGTTTTATATCTGAATCAGTAGATAAGTCGTAGACACTCTCCGCAAAAACTTTTTTTGTTGGGTTTTTGTTAAACACACCTAAAAATACGCTTGCTGATAGCAATAAAACAAACAAGTATTTAAAAGATATGGATAGCTTCATCTAATTTATTTTACACATTTTATTACGGAAATGATATATTTATCATATTCATGTAACTATGAGAAAAGTAATCTCAAGTAGAAAAATTATATCGCTGATTATAGTCGCTATTCTTGCTTCTATTTCTATCTTTTGGTACTTCAACAGATACATTTATAAGTCACGGGCGGGGGAAAATACTGTCAAGGTCAATTTATCTACTTCCGAACCAACCGTACCTACAGCAAAAGATTTTTTTACTTCTATCAATCTCTCCGATCAAAAAATAGCGGCACTCGATTTTTCTCTCGTGTACGATAGCACACGCATGAATTATTACAAGGAAACACACCCAAATGAATCTGGCATCGTGCAGATTCAAACTATCTACGATGATGTTACTCTTGAAGAAGTCAAAGACGCAGTCGAACTTGGAGCAGGAAAAAAAAGATTACGTATTGTACTCTTGTCTACAGCAAATACAGATATAAAAGTAGGCCAAATTATAAGCCTCAAATTTACATCAAAAGCTGAAGGCACAGCATCTTTTGAGCTGGAAAAAAATAAATTCTTTGTGGCAGGGACTGATATAAACGGTAATCCTGCAGATTTTAGTATAGAATTCCAGAATAACACAACGTCAATCACCATCTCCAACCCGCCGACCCCAACCCCGACAATCACCCCCACACCCACACCAACCTGCTCAGGATACAACTATTTTGATGAGCCAGCAAGTAATACTACCATTATCAAGGGGAGTACGATACTTCTTAAAGGTTGGGCTCGTTTTTGTTATGGTCCTGCTGGTCAAGGAGTACGGAATCGAGTCGATCTCCATCTATTTGATGTAACAGGTAATACGGCTATTAAGGCAGTTGCAGGCAGTGTCGATTCTGAAAACCGCATTGATACATCCTCATACTGTGGCTCTGGAAATCTCAACAGTAATGGATGGAAATATAACTGGACAGTTGATATCCCTCCAGGTAGCTATATGCTCAAATCCACTGCTGTCAACGACGCAGGGAACAACTGCAAGCTTAGGTCTGAAAAAAATATTACCATCATCAACCCAACTCCAACAATAGATCCCTGTCCAAACTTTGCAAAAGGCAATGCCAACTGTGATCCACAAGGCAGTATCACTCTTGCTGATTTTGCATGTTGGAGATATGAATACATAAATCATGAAGTTGAGGATGGCTGTGGAGGTGCACAGAAAAAAAGTGCCGACTTCAATAGTAGTAACAGCGTCACATTATTTGACTTTGCTATATCGAGATCAAGTTATAGCCGTCCTTAATAGTGTTACAATGTATTGATCGAAAGATATAAAAATGAATATCCATATTCCAAAAAACAAATTAATAGTTAAAATAATCTTTGCATTTTTTATTGGATTATCGGTATTGTTGTTTTTATTTTGGTATATCAATAAATATATTTACAAATCCAAAGCAACAAATCCTGAAATAACTTTCTCTCTCTCAGCACCTCAGACAGTTTCTATTGGCAGTGAATTCAAAGTTTTACTTGAAATAAATGGAAGGCTGACAGGACAAGATTTTTATATCAGTTATGATCCGAGTACAATTTCCTACTTTAAAGACTGGGATACCGATCCCACTCATACTGGAGTTGCGGCACTAGATGTTGGTCAGTACAAGGCGTTTTTTACTGCGCCACCAATAATTGAAAACCTCAGTATGGAAAATGATAAGCGCAAACTCCATATGGGGTTGGTATCTACAGGCTTTACTTCATCTCCTCCCGTTCACCATATCACTTTGACTTTTAAAGCAATAAAAACTTCAGATCAAACTACTATAGAAATAGATACTACAAAACCTTATGAATTTGTGGGCGAAGCGGAAGGTGGGATGCCAATACAGTTTGATCTTGCATCTTCTAGTAAGCTTTCTCAGCAAATTGAGACTAAATCTACTGGTCCCACAGAAACGCCAACCACTCCTATCCCGACTTCCACTCCAATTCCTACTGCAACTCCAACCCTAACAGTAGATCCAAATGCTACGTTGACACCAACTCCGACTGCTACGCCAATTCCACCAACCACAACTGGAGTCCCTCCAACAAATACTCCCGCACAAACCACTCCCGGCACAGGGGTGACTTCCAACATCACCTTCGATATTCGTACCCAAGGTCTTACTGAAGCTGCTAAAAAGGTGAATGAGGTTCCTGTTCGAGTAGTGTTTCTGAAAGATGAAACGGTTATAGATGAACGTATTGTATCTATGAGTAAAAATGGCGATGGTTCGTGGACCGGCACGAGCAAATACGTTACGTTACTTACTGGCACTGACTACACCCTTCTTATAAAAGGGCCGAAACATCTTCAAAAGAAAATTTGTACCAATAAACCATCAGAATCAATTGGTGGTCAATACTCATGTACCGATGGCACCATACGTATTCAGGCTGGTGATAATAGGATCGATTTGAAGGGAGTTACGCTTCTTGCAGGTGACCTTCCTCTTCAAAATGGCATTGTCGATGCAGTAGATATAGCCTATATTCGAAGTAACCTGGGCAAATCTGATGCCGAAATAGTATCACGCGGAGACTTGAATTATGATGGTATTGTAGATTCACAAGACTATGGAATGATCATCAATGCCCTGTCCTTTAAGTATGATGAGGAGGAATAAAACTTACATCCTTAGGAGACAGTCGAAAGAGTCCTTCATCTTTTCTTCGCTGATCAAGGTAATGCGCAGTAAACCCTACTGATCGGGATAATACAAATAACGCATTAAAAAATTCTATATCTATGAGCTCGTGAAGTTCTTCTGCAGATATGTTCTCTTTTTCGGTCAAAAGATCAAGAAGTACTGCGGCAATGGCCCCATCAACATTCAGTATTAAGTTAGCTTTCTTTGCGCTGGTAACCTTCTCTATATTTTTGGCAAATGTTGCATGGGGACTTTTCTTAAGCATTCGGGTAAATTCCAAAATAACCCCAACACGAGGGTCGGGCATATCGGTACGATATTTACGATGACCTATGCCAGAGATGCGCTTCTTTTGTTTGGCAATGCTCTCTACATAATCGTTTGGATCAATGTTCTTTGTAACGCCTTCAATCCAATGATCGGCGGCCTGGTTTATAGCGCCGCCAAAGCGGGGCCCAATGGTCAGGAGCCCTGATGCCAAAGATGATACTAAGTCTTTACCTGCACGAGCTGCAATCATAGTATTTATAGCTCCAGATACATAGGGTCCATGGTCTACCAACAGCTTCATGATGAGTTCGATAAACTCGGCCGTATGGTTAGATTTGAGCTGACGACCCAATAACATTGAACCCACAATATGCCCGAATGAGCGCTTGGTAGCCATAGAGAGCATTTCCTCGCCTACTATTTCTACTGAACCGTCTTTGTCTTGAGAAATAGAATTCATAAATAAAGAATGCGTGCGTGATTGGATTTTTTGGATAGATCCCCCTTCAGGAAGGGGGTACCCGTCAGGGTGGGGGATGTTGGTTTTTATTGTTTTTATCTTCTTTACATATTCTATAAACTCAGTAAATGACTGCGCAGCCTGCACCCCAACTTCTTTAAGTGCTATTGTTTTGGCCTGTGCTGTCTCCTCGCCCCTATTGGCCATGGCTTTGGCATGTCCAAACTGTGGTGGCTTCTCAAACATCTCACTTATAGTGCCTCCAATATAGGTAATGATATGTTTTGTGATCTTCTTTTTCTTGATCAGTTCTACCAGCTCATACTCATCGTAACCACCGAGTTCTCCAAAGTACACGATATGCTCAGTTTGAGGATCCTTTTCTGCAGCCAAAAATGCTTCAACCGGCGTAAGCACGGGGAACCTGTCTCCACCAAATGAAAGTGAGAAGGAAATACGCTTTTGAGCTGTTGTAACAAGCCGTATTAACTCCCCTGTCATGCCGCCAGATGAAGAAAATACCGCCACATTACCTGGTTCAAATACATGTGAGTCTATAAGTTGATCTGCCTCGGTACCAGCAATAGCCCCCAATTTCAGATGCCCCGGAATCATGAGTCCTACTGAAGCTGGCCCAACAATAAATCTTCCATCTACCATGGAAGATCCAGTTTTCACTTTTGAATACATCTCTAACGCATGTTTTTCTGGAACATTTTCTGCAAAGAGTGCGCCGCCCACCAGGTTGGGAAGAGAGTCCAAGAGATCTAAAGTGGAGGAGAGTATTCGCCGTCCAGAAGTAAGATTTAAAAAGAGCGTAATTTCTTTTTTTATAAAAGCGGGGACTTCCACAAGGGTTGGGTAAACAGGGATAAGCACATCTGAATCACCCCAAAAGAATCTCATATTCTTACGGCCAGAGGCAATAATCGCCTTCACACTGGGTTCACTTTTTCCCGCAAGATAATCAAAATCCAACATAGACTGGAGAATAGGAATATGGCTTCCTAACGCAATAATCGATTGATTTTGTTTCCGTATTTTATGAATATTAAGCATGTTTTTTTGATGATGTAATTGCTATTTTCATAATCTCGTGCAAGGGGAGTTCTGGACCAGTGACGAGCCCGTACATATCGTTTTCTTTGAGCCACTTCTCCATGATAAATAATCCTTTTTTTTGATTCGGTCCCCCGCGCCGAACAAAAATTTTTATTTCCTTTTTTTGCAATCTTTTTTTGTTTTTTTCGAGCGCTTTTATGACGCCTTTGAACGTTTTGCCAATATCGGTAAAATTTGCCACTCCCCCACCGATAATTAACATTAAACGACGTCTGTTGCTTTTCATCATTGAATCTATAAGGCTACAGGTATACTCATAGGTCTCATCATCGTTTGGATTGCCAGAGTACTCCCCGTAGTTAGCTAGCTCCTTACCAAAACCCATATTATAGGCTTCATCTGCAATCGTAATAGACGCTCCCCCACCGCTTAAAAGTACCCAGAGAAGACCCTCAGGATTCAGAAGTGTGAAGGAAAATGCCGCTTGGCTTTGGTTGTTGAGCTTTTGTATGGCACGTTCTTCTGGAGTTTTAACGGTATCCTCTCCTATGTCGGCGCTATCCCACGATTTAGTAAAGAACTCCGCAGTGCTGTCTACTTCTACTGCCAGATCAATGATGTGGATAGTTGATGCTAGCGCAACAAGCGGATTTATCTCCAAAAATGAGATGTAATTCAGCTCAAAGTATTCTATCAAGGATTGGATGAAAGATGAAGGAACCCCAAGTTCTTTTGAAATTTTATTGATCGACGCGTCATCCTGATGACAGACAACAGACTTTACTTCATTTTTCTTTTCTTCAATATCTATTCCACCCACCTTTGCGTAATGTACAACAATCCCCTCTCGGGTTCGCTCCATAGAAAGGTACCGTTCATCTGACGGGTCGTAACTCACCATTGGCTCGATCATGAATTGGGAGTATCCCTTCTTTGACAACTCTTGGATAGCATTTTGTAATTTAGATGCTGAAATGTGCAATTTCACCAGCCCCTTCTTCATCCTTCCTTTTATACCTTGATCTACTTTCACAACATAGGTTTTTTCAGATGAAAGATGTGGAATTGATTCTACTGAGGCAAATGCCCCGTCATAAGACAATCCAAGTTGTTGGAACAAGATTTGCTTCGCTTTGTATTCAGTAAGTTTTACGCGTGCCATAGTGGTTTGGTAGTATAGTCTCGGTTTGAGGCTGAATCATTCGCATATTACGGAAGAAGTCTGTGAACATGATCCCAACTACCAAAGAAATTCTTCAGATCTTTCCACTCCAGCGCCCCATTTCTATCAAAATCAAAAGGTAAAAGAGGTTGAAATGACAGGCTATTTTCCCCTTCATTAAATGTAGTATGAGCTTGCCGTGGTAAATAATACTCCTTAATAAGCACGATGCGGTACTCTTCTCCAAGTGCAATATTATCTATTTTTTCTATAGATCCATACCCGTCAAGTACGCTCACGCCACCTTTTCTAAATACCAGATCGTCATGTTTGTTAAATATCTGAAGCTCAAAGTCCTCTCCTTGGGTATTCAATTTAGGAAAAAGCGATACGTCAAACATAAGTGATGGGAGTGTAAGGACTTTATAACTCCACTCTTCACTCTCAATAATCTGGTCATCGCCATGATATAAAATGAGTCGGTTCTTGTATTCCCCCAACTTATCTGTAGTAGAAAGATACACATCCACAATATCATTATCGCCCGGTTTTATCTGAGTATATGCAATGCGATATTCATTTGGATCTACCCCATCAAGTAGGAAATCATACCCATGGTCCCTACTCCATATAGCCTGACCATCATTTTTGATAGGGATACGAAAATGGTAGGTAGATTGTTCTACCAACCTTTTTGGTAAGTCAATGGTAATACTCCCCTTTTGAATAATAGTTGGGGTTCCTACTTGTTTTTCCAACCCCTGTACCCGTTCATATTCAGGGTACACTCCCCCGTTTCCTTCAGGTATCCATGAAAATTTGAGAAACGGCTCGCCCTGATAATTGAGTATGAAAGGCGTTACCGCCATTACTCTATCGTCTGGCAACCATACCTGTTCATACGCATACGTATAATAGTCTGCGATTTGCTCCCTGGAAAGCACGTCGCCATTCCATCCGGTTTCGGTAATAAATACTGGTAGTTCTTTTATTCCGAGCGATTCGAGAAGCGATAGCTCCCATTCGTATGAACGAATAGTACCACGACCACTACTATATGGACTACCACTAAAGCCCGGGTTTGGGTATGAATGAGATGACCAGCCATCGAAATACTCGTTATAGTCCTCTACTCCTATTTCAGAGATGACATTACGCAGGAAGATTTCCGCATCCATGTATAGGGGCGGATTTTGAGGGGCAGATAGATCAAGCCCCCCCATCATTATGAAAAAGTCATCGTCTGCCTCTTTCAAAGCCCGCGCGTATGTTTCATTTACTTTTGCAAAAGATTGAGGATCTACGACACCACCCCACTCACTGGCATGATTTGGCTCATTGAACAAAATAATGTAACGATCTTTGACTACCCAGTTTAAATCGTTCAAAAAAGATACCCACTCATCTACACTCTCACTATGGGCTTCTGCCCAGTTTTCCCCATCAGGATGGGTTGCAAGGCGAATGATAGGAATAATGCTTCGTTCTCTTAACTTGTCAAATATAGGTTGCCATTTTTCTACCTTTTTGTCATCTTCGTGGATCACTAAGGTGATATACCCCCACTCTCCTCCTGTGGAGTTGACCAGATCTGCTGCTCTACCTATGTCTTCGTCGCTTGGCTGAGCCAAATGAATACCATACTTATTATTGGCCGCATGAGCGGGAATAGCCACGGAGCAAAACAAAGCCACAAAGAGAATAAGTATTATTATTTTCGATATTCGAAACATAGATCTTATTATACCTTAGGAAGAACGATCGTTCGTTGATTTGAATATGTGCCAGAAATATCTTTATATGTTTTTTCTGGAGCTTCATCTCCCTGGAAGAATATGATATGTGCTATCCCCTCACCAGAATAAATTTTGGCTGGAAGCGGCGTTGTATTAGATATTTCGATGATAAGCGATCCTTCCCATTCAGGCTGAAGTGGGGTTACATTTACTATTATTCCACACCGCGCATAGGTAGATTTTCCTATACAAAGCCCTAATACATCTTTTGGTATACGAAAATATTCTATACTACGAGTAAGTGCAAATGAATTGGGTGGTATTAATACTTCTTTTTTATCATTTATATCTACAAAAGAATTTTCATCAAAGTTTTTAGGGTCTACTACTGCTGAATGCACATTGGTAAATATCTTAAATTCTGGTGCCACGCGTAGATCATATCCGTAGGATGAAAGACCATACGATACATTACCATTTTTTATGGAGGTTTCTGTAAAGGGCTCTATCATATTGTGGTCCTTTACCATTTGTTTGATCCAGGTATCTGATTTTATTGACATAGGTTATGTTACCCCATACTTCGTCGTAATCTTGCTGCTTTTTCAATGTGTTTTGTGGCATCTTTATCTGCAAGAATACAAGAATAAATAATATCCGATAGTAATTGGTGCTCTTTCATATCGTCGGGTATCGTCTGGTACCCGACTCCCTTATCCTCCAAGTATTTCACTATTTCGTTGTAGTCCTCTAAGATCAGAGCAAACCCTTTGTTGTCTTTTGCAAGTGTCGTGAGGAGCTCTTTATTGGTATAAGATACGGTGTGCAATAAATCAGAACGTAAATTAATATATGTCTTTTCCAGTAAGTCTAACATATTATGCTCTTTTGCCCATGCCAGACCCCTACCCGTACCTATCAGTTCTGGTGGAGCACCAAGTGTATACAACGATCCAGTAAAGCCAATGGCTCGTGGTAATTTGACTTCACCTACTCCCCGTGAGTACCCAAACAAGCCCACATGTTGAACTCGTTCTCTTCTCTTTGGAAGCATGGTAGCAACCTTATTTACCATTGGAGCAATATCTTTAATAGTCATTTGGTAATACCCTGCAAAGTGTTTCATAATCTTTCGTAGCTCTTTTTCTGTAGTGGCAGATATGTGACGTGTTTTTGATGCTCCAATAGTAGATTTGATTTGTTGCACAGCCTCAAATACTTCATCTTTAGGGTAGTCATACCGGAATCCACTCTGTAGCGTGGTCGTGCGAATGCCTGCATATTCGTCTATAAACTGTTCAACAGTACGGGGATTTATGCCTCCGCGGAATGGTAATGATGCCGCTCCTATCATAGGGTGCATGGCAATTCCTGATTTCTGTTCATATTGTTCGTACCGTGATAGTGCAATTTTAATAGCAAGTACTGTGGGCACTATTCCCGCGTTCAAGGCTGGGTCAGATCGAGCTACATACGGACGAATATAGCTTGGCTTGAACCCAAACATCGTCTCATGCTTACCTACATATTCATCTATGATTTCATCTGAATGAGATATGGTTTCGATATCTTCAAACAAAGGAATCATCTCTACATGTTCTATGTCCTCTACATCTAATTTTAACAGTGGATGCTTCAATGAAGCCATTTCTCTGAATGCTTCTTGTACTGCTATCATCTCGTCTGCTGTCTCTGTCATGGGTAATATAACTTCAAATAATGGGCTGTTATGGAGCCTCAAATGACTAGCTAGACCAGACGCTGCAAGGATGGCCATAAAGGCTCTTCCGAGTCGAAACTCAGTCTCAACCTTGGGGTTTGGCAGACGAAAGGTAAGAAACTTATCTTTCCCTATTTGGTGCTTTGAAAAGTACTCATAATATTTCGAAAAGAGTCTTTCGAGCACTGCTTCATCTACTAGCTTCCCTTCCCAGTCCCATTTGTATTCATCGGCATCAAGTTCTGAAAAAGAAAGGAATAACTCCTCTGCTTCATCTTGTGTGCTTAGGAAAGGGCGGTAATGCCAGTAAGGAGTGCTTGCATGGTCTGGGTGTTGGGTGACCATAGTTGCAGGGATTGTTCGTTTGACAGACATAGCACTTATTATACACTCAATTATCTTCTTCCAATGGACTGTCTTTCATTCCAAGCATAGTTCTTACTTTTATAACCATTGGATAATTATCAGGAATGTTCCTAATAGTGTCTGAACTATCAACTCCAAAATGCTTGTTTATAGTATCTAACCTATAGAGTGCGCCT
>CALRFM010000002.1 GCA_943356515.1 Patescibacteria group bacterium | reverse complement strand
TAATGGTTATTGGTATTCCAAAAAACGGAAATAGAAAAATCGTGTATTTAGGCGAAGTATTTAGTGGTGTCGTAAAACAGGCAACACCATATGCTCAAGTAACAGCAAGTGAGATAGTTCGAGCTGTGATAGTGCGAACCAAAAAAGAACGAAGACGAGATGATGGAAGTTATATCCGCTTTGATGAGAATGCATGTGTAGTACTTGCAGGCCCTGATACACAAGAACCTAAAGGAACCCGTGTATTTGGCCCCGTCGGAAAAGAGATCAAAGATAATGGATATAACAAGATAGCAAGTTTGGCTGAGGAAATTTATTAACTATGAAAATTAAAAAAGGCGACACTATTATCGTTATCACAGGTAAAGATAAAAAGAGAAAAGGAAAAGTAGATAGAGTATATCCTAAGTCTCATACGCTGATTGTGGAAAATATGAACATATATAAACGACATATTAAAAAGAGTGAACAATCACCTGAGGGTGGAGTGGTAGATGTGCCACGACCGTTAAAGAGTTCAAATGTAATGTTTGAATGTCCAAAGTGCAAAAAGCCATCACGATTGGGTTACGAAGTAGTTAATGGCGCAAAGAAGCGCGTATGTAAAAAATGCGGAAAGACCGTATAAATTTAATAAGAACATGAAAACATTTAAAACAGAATACATTGAGGATATTAAACCAAAACTTCAAAAGAAGTTTGGTATAAAGAACGCCTTTGCTCTACCACACATTGAAAAAGCCATTATCAATGTAGGAGTGGGAGAAGCTGTATCTAATAAAAAAGCTATTGCCAATGTGCAGGAACAACTTGAGAGAATCTCTGGTCAAAAAACAGTAGTCACCGTGGCACGTAAATCGATAGCAACCTATAAAATACGAAAGGGCCAACCCATCGGCGTAAAGGTCACCTTGAGAGGCAAGAATATGTATTACTTTATTGAGAAATTAGTACGTGTTGTGTTACCTAGGTTGAGAGATTTTAGAGGCATTAAAGATACATGTGTAGACCAACATGGTAATTTAAATATTGGTTTTACCGAACAAACTATATTTCCTGAGATAGAATATGATAAAATTGACAAAATTCGTGGACTAGAAGTGACGATTGTAACAAGCTCCAAAAACAGAGAGCATGGAAGAGAACTCTTTTCAATGATTGGTATACCATTTGCATCTGATGCACCAAAAAAAAATTAATTATTGATATATGGCAAAAACATCTGACATAGTCAAGTTTCATAAGAAACAAAAATTTACAGTAAGAAATGTAAATAGATGTTCCTTATGTGGAAGATCTCGTGCATATATGCGAAGATTTGGACTGTGTAGACTTTGTTTTAGAGAAAGAGCATTAAAAGGAGAAATCCCTGGAATTAAAAAAATTACCTGGTAACACAATAGTATGACACGATCAGCAAAAAAAGGACCATATATAGATGAAAAGCTTCACATCAAAGTGCAGAAGCAAAAAGATACTAGTGATCGCATGCCTATAAAAACATGGGCACGTGCATCTCAAATTCACCCTGATTTTGTAGGGCATAGAATTGCGGTGCATAACGGACGAAAACATGTAGAAGTCTATATATCAGAAGCAATGGTAGGGCACCGATTAGGAGAATTTGCCCCAACACGAACATTCCGTGGTCATGGTAAGGTTACTAAGCGTACCGCAGAAAAGACATAACATTAATTATTCTAACCAAAATTTTATATAACGATTATGGCAATTATTGATTTAATTATTCGCATCAAGAATGGATACATGGCTCGTAGAGAGCAGATATCTACACCACACTCTAAGTTTCGTGAGGCAGTGGTTGCTAAGCTGCAAGAACTTGGATATATAATGGGGTACGAAGTAACAGGAGATGTTAAAAAGAATATCACTATTACGCTTAAGTATGAAGATGGTATGCCTGTTGTTACTGATGTGAAGGTTCAATCTAAACCAGGAAGAAGAATATATATACAATACAAAGAAGTGAAGTCAGTACGAGGCGGATTGGGCTATTCTCTTCTGTCTACCTCACAAGGTATACTTACGGGACCAGAAGCAAAGAAGAAACAAATTGGTGGAGAGTTATTATTTTATATTTGGTAATATGTCCAAAATCGGTCAAAATCCTATCACAATTCCAAGCGCTGTCACAGTTGATATCCAACACACAGCAATAACGGTAAAAGGTCCAAAAGGTGAATTGGCATATGAATTGCCACATTTTTTGAAGTCCGAAATAACCGAGGGCATTCTTACCATAACAAGAAAGAATGACACTAAGAAACAAAAATCTTTTCATGGGTTGTTTCGTACACTTGTGCAAAACGCCGTTACTGGAGTAGAAACCGTGTGGTCAAAAAGACTTGAAATAGTAGGAACCGGATATAATGGCAAGATGCAAGGGCAAGGATTAGTGCTTAAATTAGGCTATTCTCACCCGGTCGTTATAACTCCTATTGATGGAGTAACACTCGCATTAGAAGGAAATAATATTATTATTGTATCTGGTATAGACAGACAGCTCGTCGGCCAAGTAGCACAACGAATTAAATCTAATAAAAAACCAGATGCGTATAAAGGAAAAGGAATACGATACGAAGGAGAACATATAAAATTAAAACCAGGTAAAAAAGCAAAAACAGCATAATGATTTAACAAAAACATGAATAAAAAAATAATTGCACAACGTGCACGAAGAAAAAGACGAGTGAGCGTAAACATCCATGGTACAGCACAGCGTCCACGCGTGAGTATATTTCGATCTAATAAATATATATACGCACAAGCCATAGATGACGTTGCATCTGTAACTCTGGTGAGTGCTGACAGTAGAACAATCAAATCAGAAAAAGCAACCAAATCTGAAGTTGCTGGATTGGTAGGAAAGGCGCTCGCAGAAAAAATGATAAAAATGAAGATTAAAAAAGCCCTATTTGATAGAGGTCAATACCTTTATAATGGTCGCGTTAAAACTCTTGCAGAGGGTTTACGTGAAGGAGGAATAATAGTTTAACTTTAAAACCCATGGCAATGCGCAGAAGAAAAGAAAATACAGACGGAATAGAAGAACGAGTGCTCGATATACGCCGAGTGTCTAAAAAGACAACCGGAGGAAACAGTGTCACATTCTCTGCACTGGTTGTAGTTGGTGATGGAAAAGGTAAAGTCGGCGTTGGAATTGGACGTGGTCGCGAAGTACCCGTTGCAATAAATAAAGGCATATCTCATGCAAGAAAGGTTATGGTAACTGTTCCTATCTTTAATGAATCATTACCGCATGAGATCAAAGTTAAATTTAAGTCAGCTCAAGTTTTGCTCAAGCCAGCACCTCCTGGAACAGGACTCAAAGTAGGTGGTGCAGTACGTGTTATTTTAGATATTGCAGGAGTAAATAATGCATCAGGTAAAATCATGGGATCTCGAAATCAGATTAATAACGCCTATGCAACAATAAAAGCTTTCAAACAGATGAAGGTACGTATTGCTCCAGAAAAGAAACCTATATGAACACACTATCATCATTACCAAAAATTGTAGAAATACCTAAAAAACGTCTTGGACGGGGAACAGGATCTGGTAGAGGCGCCAAGTCTGGACGAGGGACTACACGGCATCAAACAGCGCGCACCGATATACCTCTTCATTTTGAAGGTGGACAAAATCGCTTGGTAAAGCGTTTTCCACTGCTTCGTGGAAAGGGAAGAAATAAGCCCGTAAGTGCAAAATCACTCGTTATTACTCTTGATCAACTCAATACCCTTAAAAAAGGAACTGAGGTAAATCGAGAAATACTTCTTTCTGAAGGGATAATCACACCAGACGATAAAAATCGTAACATAAAAGTAGTCGGAGAGGGTACAATAGACACTGTACTCACTGTACGATTACCAGTTAGTAAGTCGGCCCAGATTGCCATAGAGAAAGTCGGCGGAAAGGTAGAATGAACGAGATATTGCAAAAATTTTCCTTACTTCTTAAAGATCCAAATTTACGCAGAAAAACAGCGGTAACATTTGCTATTATTCTGGTATTTCGTATATTTGCTTTTTTACCCGTGCCAGCTATAGATTTGGCTCAATTAAAAGCACTCTTTGCTTCAAGTCAATTTCTATCACTTCTTGATATATTTTCAGGTGGAACACTGGTCAACTTCTCTGTTATGGCATTGGGATTAACTCCTTATATCAATGCATCTATCATTATTCAGCTTGTTACCATGGTTATTCCTCAACTTGAAGAACTGACCAAAGAAGGAGAAGCAGGTAGAGCAAAAATAAATCAGTACACCAGATTCCTCACGGTACCCCTTACATTGGTACAAGGAGTAGGTATTTATATGCTTCTTCGAAATCAAGACATTATCGGTGTACTGAGTCCCATTGAGTTCTTCTCATTCGTTCTTACCTTACTTGCAGGAACCTTTATTATCATATGGCTCGGCGAACTTATCACCGAAAATGGACTCGGTAATGGTATCTCTATCATTATATTTGCAGGAATTGTTGGGCGCATCCCCATCATTTTAGGAAGATCAATAAGTACCTTCGATATGGCAACCGGAATAAATATGCTTGTGTTTGTAGGAATTGCACTTTTTGTAATTGCTGCTGTAGTATATATAAATGAAGCGGTTCGTAAGATTCCCGTTTACTATGCTCGTCGTATAAAGGGGAATCGTATGTACCAGGCTGCCAATAATTACTTACCCTTGAAGCTCAATCAAGCTGGCGTCATTCCCATTATATTTGCTGTATCTTTTGTACTGTTTCCGCAGATAGTAGGGAATTTTGCTCGGTATCTTCCTAACCCAACACTTGCTGGAATCGGAACTTTTTTAGCCACAGCATTTGATCCATCTGGCTTTATCTATAATGCAACATATTTCACACTTGTGGTGGCATTTACTTTTTTCTATACCATTGTGGTATTTAATCCTCAAAAAATATCTGAGGAAATTCAAAAGCATGGAGGATTTATTCCAGGAATTCGTCCTGGTTCTGCCACAAAGGCCTACCTTCAAAGCGTCGTGTACCGCATTACTACCTTTGGTGCTGTCTTTTTAGGACTCATCGCAGTATTGCCAGCACTGGTGTCTGTCGTAACAGACTTGAATAATCTTGTTATCGGAGGAACTGGTATTCTCATCGTAGTCTCAGTAGTACTTGAAACATTCAAGCAGATAGACTCACAACTGGTCATGAAGAACTATGACCGGTTTACCATGTAAATACATATTATTGATGTATAATTATTATCTATTAATTTAAAATGCTATGGCAAAAAAAGGATCACGCACAAAACTAGGACTTGTTTGCAAGACATGTTCATCTCTTAATTATATAACTGAGAAGAACAAAGTAAACACAGTAGACCCCCTTGCATCAAACAAATATTGTAAGGTGTGTAAAAAATCAACAGACCACAAAGAAAAGAAGAAGCTAGATTAATGCATTGTATATTTTTCTAAAACTCTATGAAGCTTGTATTGATTGGTATACAAGGTGCTGGTAAGTCAACACAAGGTAATTTGTTGTCTCGCCAACTTAACATCCCGTATTTATCGACGGGCCATATCTTCAGAGATATTGCAAAAGAGAAAACCAGTCTTGGCCGCTACGTAAAAGAACTTATGAGTTCTGGGGCTCTTATTCCAGACGATAAAGTCATTGAAATAGTAAACTCTTACCTTTCTAAACCTGGGTATCAAAAAGGGTATATATTAGATGGATTTCCACGAACCATAGCCCAAGCCAAAGAATTTATCAACAATGTTGATAAAGTTATTCATATAGAAATACCCGATAAAGAAGCGCTCTGGCGCCTAGCGTATCGCAACGAAAAGCGTGATGATGACACGATAGTTGCTATCAAAAAGCGCATAGAAATGTTTAAAGTGCATACAATTCCAGTTCTTAATTACTACCAAAAACAAGACAGACTCTCTACTATTGACGGCACTGTTGGTATTAAAGAAGTCAATCAAGCGATTCTTAAATCACTGGGTAAACAGCTTATAAAAAACCGAATACATGTATGGAAGCAGAAGACCCCCATTATCCTTGCGATTGTAGGTATGCCAGGAGCTGGTAAATCTGAAGCGGCAAACTACCTTCGTGATAAAGGAATACCTGCGGTATCTTTTTCAGATATAGTCAACTCACAGATTGATAAAAGCGGCAAACCACATACGCTAAAAAATCATCATGAAATACGACAAGGACTTCGCAAAGAACATGGGTTTGAAGCAATGGCAAAACTCAGCAGAGCTAAAATAGAAAAAGCACTGAAAAAAAACCTTCTCATTCTTATTCAAGGAATGAGATCGTGGGAAGAATATGAATATATCAAAAAAGAATTTCCAAAAACACGTATATTTATACTTTGTCTCTATACAGACAAAGCAAAGCGATATAAACGTATCAAAAAACGAGGTGAGCGTTCGTCACTTGCAGGAGAAGAGCGTGATCTTGACGAGCTGTTAAATACCCACATGGGCCCGACCATAGCGTATGCAGACTTTGTTATTAAGAACAATTACTCTCGCGACGATCTTGCGCATAAACTTGACGAAGTATACCGTGAAGTTTACTTCTCATAAAGAAAACTCATATGCCATATATTAAGACAAGCAAAGAATTGCAGAAAATGAAAAAGAGTGGTGCAATCTTGCGAGAAGTGGTAGATATCCTTATTCCATCTATTAAAGCGGGTATGACTACGAACGAAATAGACGATACTGCAGAGGCTTTAATTATAGAACACGGGGGAACATCTTCATTTAAAACAGTATCTGGGTATTCTTGGACCACATGTTTACCGATAAACGAGCAGGCTGTTCATACGCCACCCACAGAGAGAGTATTACAAGATGGAGACATTTTAACCGTAGATATTGGAGTACTTTATGAAGGATTTCACACCGATTATGCAACAACCATTGCCATAGGAACGGTGCCACAGTCAACAAAGGATTTTTTGGAAAAAGGCGAAAAAACGCTTGAAAAAGCAATAAAAATGTTCAAGGATGGAACACGTGTTGGAGAAATATCACATTTTATTGAAAAACAAATAGAAGGCGGCGGATATTGTATACTGAAAGAGTTAACAGGGCATGGAGTAGGAAAAGAGCTTCATGAGAAACCTTATATACTGAATTATCTTGACAGACCTATAGAGAAAACGTTGTTGCTACAGTCCGGAATGACATTGGCGGTAGAAATAATTTACGCGCAAAGTACTGAACATATAGCCTATGAAAGGGAACTTGAATGGTCTATAATATCGGCTGATCGCAGTTTATCAGCGTGTTTTGAGAAGTCTATAGCAGTAGATAAGGAAGAACCCTTCATTTTAACGTAAGTTTGTGTTAAAATATACCTTTCTATGAAGAATGATGTTCTAGTAGTTGAAGGAGAGGTTATCGAAAACCTTCCTAACACCTTATTTAAGGTTCAACTCAATGAAGGCGATAAAGTACTTTTGTGCTACTTATCTGGAAAGATGAGAAAGCACTATATTAAGATATTGCCAGGAGATAAAGTTAAAGTTGAACTTACGCAATACGACTTGGACCGCGGTCGAATAGTATATCGTAAGTCATCGTGATACAATTCACATACTAAATATGAATGTAAGATCATCAGTAACAAAATTATGCGAGGGATGTAGTATAGTAGTGCGAAAAGGCGCTATGCGTGTGGTGTGCAAAAGAAATCTTAAGCACAAACAGCGACAAGGATAATCAAAATTTCAAATTTTTAAAAAAAATAATATGCAGCGTTTAATGGGAGTAGTTCTACCAGACAATAAGAGGATAGATTATGCCCTTACGCTCGTATTTGGTATTGGTTGGACAAGTTCAAAACAGATATTAGAAAAGTGTAAAATAGATGAGAGTATTCGAGTAAAAGATATAACAGAAGAACAAGTTAAGAAACTGGTGAGTGTTATAGAAAAAGATTATCCAGTAGAAGGTCGTTTACGAGAAGAGCGAAATGAGAATATTAAACGACTTCGAGAGATAGGTTCTTATAGAGGATTACGTCACAGTATGGGGCTTCCATCACGAGGTCAGCGTACGAGGTCTAATGCACGCACCAAACGAGGTAAGCGTAGAACAGTAGGAGCTCTTTCTAAAGAAGCATGGGCAAAGTTAGATCAAAATCAAACGAAAGAATAATAGTAATTTTATAGATTATGGCATCAACAACAAAGAAAGTAGTAAAGAAAGCACCAAGACAAAAACGGGTAGTTGAATCAGGGCGCATATATATTGCGGCAACATTCAACAACACGATTGTAACTGTTACCGACGATTCAGGCGCAGCATTGGTAGTAAGCTCTTGCGGAATGCACGGATTCACCGGCACTCGTAAGTCCACCCCTTATGCAGGTACCGTAACTACTGAAGCAGCCTTAGAAAAAGTAAAAGAAGTATATGGCATTCGAAGACTTGATATTTATGTAAAAGGAATCGGGCCTGGAAGAGAAGCATCACTTCGGGCAATACGAGGATCAAATATAGACGTTGGAAAAATAGTAGACGTGACTCCGATTCCCCATAATGGAGTTCGACCACCCAAATTACGCAGAGTTTAATTGAAATTTTTATAATACATGAGATACACAGGACCAAAAAATAGAATATCACGCAGAGAACAAGTTGATCTTGGACTTAAAACACCAGGATCTAAATCTCATGCAAACCTTCTTAAAAAGCTCAATATACCACCTGGTCAACATGGTGCAAAGCGTCGCAGAAAGGAATCTGATCATTCCAAGCAGCTTCGTGAAAAACAGAAAATTCAATATTTATTTGGAATAACGGAAAAACAACTTAAAAAATATTTTGATAAAGCATCGCGCAAGAAAGGAAATACCGGTGTCCATTTATCTGAACTATTGGAGCGCAGACTTGACAATGTGGTATATCGATTGGGCCTTACCCCAACACGCGCAGCAGCCAGACAACTGGTAAATCATGGCAATGTACATGTAAACGGTAAAACATTGAGTATTCCATCATATAGTGTAAAAACTGATACGGTGGTAACATACGGCTCAAAAGCAGCAAAAGAAATTCCTTATATTCAAGAATTTAGAGAGCAAAACACTGTTGTGATACCTGAGTGGCTCACGCTTAAAAAAGAAAGCGGAACCATGATAGGAATACCTGACAATTCAATTATTGAGCAGCAAATTAATTTGCGCCTTGTTATTGAATTTTATTCTCGTTAATTATTTACTAATTTTTTTCTTATTTTATGATAGCACCCATGTTTACGGTAACCGTTGATGAAAAATCAGAGACCTTTGGCAGATTTATATATGAACCATTGAATACCAGTTTTGCAAATAGTATGGGTAATGCTCTGCGACGAACATTACTTTCCTCTCTCCCAGGAGCTGCAATTGGACAGGTTAAATTCGAACAAACATCTCATTTATTTGCCGCTATTGACGGGGTTAAAGAGTCTGCACTTGATATTGTTCTTAATCTTAAACAGATGAGATTTAAAACAGATGAAACTGGGCCATTTCACATAAAGCTTGCAGTAAAAGGTGCTCAAAAAGTACTTGCAAAAGATTTTGAAGGCAACATTGAAGTAGTAAATGGCGACTTATACATAACAGAGACCACCGACAAAAAAGCAGAACTCACTATTGATGCAATTGTTGAAGTAGGATATGGATTCCAAGCTTCAGAAAGTAAAGCAAACGAAACTGGATTTATTGCAATCGATTCTTCTTATTCACCTATTGTTCGCGTTAACTTCAAAGTAGAAGAGGCTCGAGTAGGTCGAAAGAGTGATTTTGAAAGACTCATTATGGAAATATGGACCGATGGTAGTATAGATCCTGAAGTAGCTATGAAACAGGCATCTTCTATACTTGCTAACCACTACACCTCTATAGTAAATGGTGGTGATCTTACCGCACTTGCTAACGGCGAAAATGCTGGAGCTAAAGATGATGCAAATCCAAAAGCATATGAAACCATTATTGATGAATTGAACCTTCCATCACGAGTAATCAATGCTCTGCTTCGAGAAAATATCGAAACAGTTGCAGACTTAGTAGAACGCGGAAGAGATGAATTAACCAACCTTAAAGGTGTCGGTAAAAAATCCATAGATCTTATTGAAGAAGAACTGAAGAAGATGGATGTAGAAATTTTATAACCCATGAGACATAGAGTAAAAAATATTAAATTCCATGACGGAGTAGATTCCGATAGAATGATCATGCGCAAGTTGGTAGTCAACTTCTTGGAACATGGACACATTCTTACAACTTTGGCTCGTGCTAAAGCTATGAAGCAGCGTTTAGATCGTGTGATTTCAAGAATGAAAAAAAGATCCGAACAAAATACCATATACTTGAAACGGTATTTTCCTGATCGAAAAACCATTGATATGTTTTACGATCAAGTAGGAAAAGCTATTGCAACTATCGATGGCGGCTATGTGCGCATTGAGCGCATGAATCAACGCCTTCGAGATGGAGCTATGATGGTTCGAGTGGAATGGGCACATGCAATCGTTATTGACTGGGATGTTTTGAAACCTATAAAAGTCACCGCTCCCGCGTCAAACCCTTCGACAAGCTCAGGGCAGGCAGCGGCTGACGCAAAAAAGAAAACAGTAACTAAAAAATAATTATAACTCTATATGACACATACAACCACATCAACTCGATCAGTTACCGCAAAAGAAATAGAAAGATCTTGGCATTTGGTAGATCTGGATGGTAAAACGTTGGGAAGAGAACTCACCCTTATGGCTACTTATTTGCAGGGAAAAAATAAACGAAACTATGCGCCGTATCTGGATTGTGGAGATCATGTTGTCGTAATTAATGCAGATAAAGTAAAAGTAACTGGCAAGAAATTACAGCAAAAAGAATATGATAATTATTCTGGATATCCTGGAGGAAGAAAAACAATCAAATTGGGACAAGCGTTAATACGCGATTCAAAAAAAGTTGTCAGGCATGCTCTATCTGGAATGTTGCCAAAAAATAAATTACGTGATGTACGCCTTGCACGACTTCATATATATGAAGATGACAAGCACCCACACACAGAAGTTAGTTCATCGAAATAATAATTATTACCTTATATGCCAAAGAAAAAAGAACTAGAATATTTTGAAGCTGTTGGAAGACGCAGAGAATCTATTGCACGCGTACGTCTTTATTTATTAACAACAAAGGCTTCACGGGTAACTATTAAAGAGAATAAATACAAACATGGCGATTTTATTGTAAATAACATAAAAGGAGAGGAATACTTTCCTTCACTTCAAGAACAAAAACAATACTTACTTCCTTTAGAGCTGACTAAATCTGTAGAACGATTTGTCGTTTCAATTCGCATCGTAGGCGGAGGAAAAAAAGGACAACTTGAGGCAGTAATATTGGGCATATCTCGAGCACTTTGTTTAGTAGACGAAGCAACACGACCAATACTCAAAGAAAACGGCTTACTAACCCGCGACCCGCGCACACGCGAACGCCGCAAAGTAGGAACCGGCGGAAAAGCCAGGCGCAAGAAACAGTCTCCAAAGCGTTAAGGTTATCTGCTACTATATTGTTAGGTGCCTTATGTCAAAACAACTTTCTGTTATCATCCTTTCGTATAATACGGTAGATATTACCAAAGAGTGTCTAGATGCATTGGTGGCAAGTCTTTCTGAATATCCAACGCTTCAAGCTGAAATAATAGTGGTTGATAATGCTTCGGAAGACGGGTCAAAAGATATGATCAAAGAATATAAAAAGTCTTTCGAGAGCGATCATATCTTATTTACTTCTATCTCAAACATCGATAACGAAGGATTTCCTAAAGGGAATAATAGAGGCCTCCATAATGCAACGGGCGCATATATACTCTTTATGAATTCTGATGTAATAGTCGGATCATTAAACTGGCCAAGCATTGTAGAATACCTAGAGAAAAACAAGAACATCGGCGCACTTACCGTCAAAGTCCAGTTGCCCAGTAAACGTATCGATCTTGCTTCACATCGCGGATTTCCCACTCTTTGGAATTCATTCACGTATTTTATACAGCTTGAGCGCTTGACCTATATTCTTCCCCAACTTGGTAGGGTATTTGGAGGGTATCATCTGACGCATTATAACGTCAATACTATTCATAAGGTGGATGCCATAAGTGGTGCTTTTTTTATGGCACCTAAAAAAGTATTAGATGAAATGGATGGATTTGATGAAGAATTTTTTATGTATGGTGAAGATATTGACCTTGCATACCGGATGAAAGAAAAAGGATACGATGTGGTATATTACCCCAAATTTACCGTAACTCACTTGAAATATCAAAGTGGATTCAAGAATAAAAAAGCTCATCATAAGACAAAAGAGTATTATCACAATGCCATGCGCATATTTTACCGCAAGCATTATGCAGATAAGCACTCTTCAATGGTAAACTCATTCGTATATTTGTTTATTGATATTAAGTCAAAGATATGAAGACAAGGAAGATTGGTATAGATGCTCGTTTGTACTTTCAAACAGGCGTAGGAACCTATATACGCAATCTTCTGTACTATTTGTCCCTTTCATCGCCAAACTCAATGCAGTTTTATGTGTATGTGTTGCCAAAAGATGTACCAACCATCCATCTTCCACCAGGCAGGTTCACTATTCGACCAGTAGATGCACCGTGGCATTCAGTTGGCGAACAAACCGTGTTTTACTCTGCGATTATGGAAGACAATTTGGACCTTATGCATTTTACCTATTTCAGTTACCCAATACGATACAAAAGACCATTTATCGCTACAGTGCATGATGTTACGCCCCTTCTTTTCAAAACAGGTCGTGCATCAACCCTCAATCCATTATTTTATGAAATAAAGCATCAGGTATTTAAATTTGTATTATCATCTCAAATCAAGCATGCACGCGCTATTATCACGCCTACGAGGTCTGTTCAGGATCAGATTGTGAGTATGTACGGCACTTCAATCAAAAACAAAATTCACCCGCTGTATGAAGGAGTAAGCTATGAGCTCATGTCTGTCAAAGAAAATACATCTTTATCGAAAAAATATCCAAAACCATTTTACCTATATGTCGGAAACTTCTACCCCCATAAGAATGTAGAGCGTCTTATCGAAGCATTTGACAATCCTCCAGATCTCTTGCTTGTTGGCCCGGACAATATGTTTGCGCAGAAACTCAAAGATCATATTGCGGCAGCAAACATCAAAAACATCACATTTAATCACAACGCCACAATAGAAGATTTGGTCTTTTTCTACAACCATGCCAAAGCACTCGTGAACCCATCACTTTCTGAAGGCTTTGGCCTTCCCCTCATTGAAGCTACCTATTTTGGGTGCCCTGTAATCGCCTCCGATATCCCAGTATTTAAGGAATTATTGGGAAGTAACTACACGTCATTTGACGCAATGAATGTTCCCGATATTGCTGAAAAACTTAAAGCGGGTCCTCGTGTCATTCCGGACTCAATCCGGAATCCAGATACTAGTAAGTTTAGTTTTGAGAAGATGACAAGAGATGTGGTACACTTATATAACAATGAGTGATACAACAAAAACGTGTATAATAACTCTATGAACAAAGGAAGCATGTACGTATTTGTATTTATGGCAGGGATTCTACTCTTAGTTGTAGGGATCTTATTTATCATGAAGAAAGATTATAAAGACCAAACAGCCAACTTAACCACGCCACCACCCACACCAGAAGAAGTCACTAATAACCCAGATTACGGAAATCTTACTGAAGATGAAACACGCATAGTAGACCAGGCGATTGGCAATTTACTAAGTAGCGGTCAGGGTATAACCCCACCTATGATAACCGTTGTAAAATTCAGTGCCACAGATTTCCCCGATGCATCCTTAGGCTGCCCACAGCCAGATCAGATGTATGCTCAAGTCATCACACCAGGTCACCAGGTGGTACTAGCTGCCAATGGCAGTGAATATGACTACCGAGTGGCTGGCGAGACGGTGATGTTGTGTGAGTGATGTGGGTAATAATCTTCTTAACTTAAGCTGGACATTATATATCTTTTAAGATATCATAATTATATGAAAATAAGAAAAGAATATACACTTCGAGAGGATTTGCAAAAGCGTCTTAAAGACGCAGAGTTTAAAAAAGCTTGGAAGGAATCTGAAGTAGAGTACCGACTTTCAAAGCAGATAATAGAAGCTCGACTTAAACAAGATCTTTCTCAGCGTGATTTGGCTAAAAAAGTAGAAACTACACAAGCGGTCATATCTCGTATCGAAACCATGAGCGCAAATCCTTCTATTGGACTTCTGAAAAGAATATCTCGCGCCCTAAAAACTCCATTACAACTACAGATAAACTAAATCCTCAACACCCTGCTCTGTAAAAATGAATGGTAAATAACGCCTTCCACCATGACGTAGTCTTGAGGTCACAATTTGTGACCTCAAGTTAGAGATTTCGATCTCATCTAGCTGAAAGCAAAACAATTCTGGAAATCGCTGGATATTTCGTTTTACTGCCTGGTTTAATACTTTTGTTTCAACTCCATACATCTGGGCAAGATCACGGTCCAACATCACCTGCATGCCTCTGATGGTGTGAATACGTTCTTGGATTGAAATCTCGATAGAGTTATTAGGAACATCAGACATATGATATATATCATTACACCAGATTTAGTATTTGTCAATTACTTCGAGTATTATTGTGTCCTTTGTCAGTTTTCCTGACTGTTTGTCAGGTGGGGTGTATAATTTGGGAGAAATATATCAGAATATGCATGAGTTAAAACTTCATTTTTCGCGAGAAGAGCTTCATGAAGCTACACGTCTTCGGCATGTGCTCAATCAAAATATTGATGTGCTAGATGGAGATTTTTGGCCTCAGGATGGGTTTGGAATTCCCTATGAAAATACATTTTCGTCACTTCTTGGGAGCGATTCCTTCAATGATGTATTATCTCGCAGAAGTAGTAGACATGTACTAGATTTATTTGGTGGAGGGTATTTTTTGGGAGATGCCCCATTTGATACCATGACGGGAGTTCGATTAAAGAATATAGATGCCGACTACATGCGATATTGCTCTTTAAATAATAAAACGAGGCAAGGATGGTGGTCAGATCAATCTAGTCTTTCAATAAATACTCTTAAAGCCTTAATGAATAACCCAAAACGAACAATCATAGAGGGAGATGCGTATGGAAAAGCACTTTGGAACAAAGTTTCAGATCATATGACCCAATCTGGAATACCTTATATTGATTTACTTGTCTGTAGGCCACATGGTCCATTTAATTGGGAAACTATGATAGACTCTTCAATTCCTGTAGCGGCGCGTAGAATTATTTTTCAACAATTAATTACGCACGCATGTCGATTGCTTTCCCCACATGGAGGGTTACTCTTCTCTCAAATCCCGACTCCTCAACTGTATCTTGAATTACCAACTGAATATTATATAAGTGATTTTGATGGGGAAACAAGCCTCCAAATAACAGCTCTTCCAAATAAAGACATACTGAAGATCGAGAGGAACTTACTTGAATAATACTAAGAATCACTACTCATTTAATGAGAGATTGTAATTTTATTAGTCAGCTTTTCTGACTGTTTGTCAGGTGGGGGTGTATAATTTGGGAGATGCGAAACATATTCATTTTATATATGCCCGTAAATAATTACGAGGCGATGGTTCACTATACAGATACAATAGTCACTAAAGTGGAACAAGAAAGAGTATTTAACTTCTTAGAAAAAAGCGAAGTCAAAATACTTAAAGATATTTTTGGAAACAAGAAGCTCACCATATGGGGTTCAAGAGACAGTGCTCAGAATAGATCAAAGTTTAATAAAATGAAACCTGGAGATGACATACTTATCGTTGAGGGTAAAGTAATAAAACTTCTGGGGAAGGTTGCGTATAAAACGATCAATAATAATCTATCTGCCAATTTATGGAAAAATATCAATAATGGGAGTACCCAAGGGTGGGATTTGATTTATTTTATAGCCAATCCTTTGGAAATCAATCTCCCTTTTTCAGAATTTATTGCCTTACTTCAATATAAAGAAAACTTTGCGCTTCGTGGGTTTACGAGCGTATCAGATGAGCGGCTTAAGCTGTTTTATAACCATTATGACAATTTATATGATGTGCTAATGCGTATAAAAACTGGTGAAAAACCATATGAAGTGATGCATGACGAATTGAGACTACAGCATGATGAAAAAAAGGTAGTAATGGATGCAACTGATATAGATGAAGACGTTAGTCCGAAAGAATTGTCTGAACATGTACGCATGCAATGGGCACTTGTTAATTTGGGACTAAAATCTGGCACAAAGGTATGGGTGCCAAAAAATGATCAAGGTAAGATCACAAAGGAATACGGTTTTGATGACTTTGAAAAAGAATTTACATCTGGTATAGATGTTGATGCACGATATGTAGAAAATATTGATGTCGTGTGGAAAGATGGATTTAAGATTGACGCTGCGTTTGAAGTGGAAAATAGCACCTCTATATACTCTGGACTACTTCGATTTTCTGATCTAAAAATAGTTGCCCCAAACAGTCCTTACCCACTCGTCATTGTAGCGCCAGAAAGCAGAAGAGAGAAAGTACGCCTACAAGTAACTCGACCAACCTTTCATCAACTTGAATTTGATCGGCAAGTAAAATTTCTCTCATACGAAATGATTGACGAGGTTGACAAGTTTACTGCAAAAAATACATCGGTAAATTCGAGTGTACTTTTGGAGAGGGCGGAGGGGTTTGTGTGAGTGACATTATTAATAGAAGTAAGCACAACTTTCCAGTTGTGGAAAGTTTTAATACTTAAGAATAAATAGATCTGACTGAATAAATATTTATTTATTCATCAACAGGGATAGGCTGAACAAATTCTTAACAAATATTATCAAACTATGGCATTAATAAAGTCATCAATACATACTCCTGAGAATTTTTTAAAAGCAATTTTAGAGTCCATTGCGCTTTATAATTCACATGCAAGAGCGGATATTGCGAATTGGTTATATGAAGGATATGAAAAAGCTAAAAATAATCCAGATAAACAAATAAGTAAAAACACAATCATATTAGAATTATTATCAAAATGGGTTGAGGTTTGGGAAGATATTGTAGTTTTGGCATTAATGTTTGGTGAAACGGAAATTACAAAAAAAGGCAAACTTCCATTTGAAATATACAGTAGTTATCATACTCAAGAGATTGCAAGATTTTTATATAAAGCAAAAAAAGGATTATCCGACAGATTACTATCTAAAATTTATGCAATTAAACCAGCCAGACAAATGCTTATGGAGGGAGCAATAAATGAGAAAGAATATCCTTATTTCAAAAATTGGATAAAAAATAAAGTAAAAAAAGGCAAGGCAACTTTTTATAATATCGCAAGAGAGTTTGTGAAAGGGAAAAGAAGAGGCAAAGGAGTAATTGATGTTAATTTTTTAATAAGTGTTAATTTTAATACAAAACATAGCTTTAAAGTTATTCAAGCAACAAAAACAACACAGACACTTTGGAATTTTCAAAAAAATGATATAGCTTTAATAGATAAAGTTGAAATTAAGGGACGAAAAAAAATGTTGATTGCAGGGATATTTAAAAAGTTTTCAGATGATGAAGTTAAGCTTTTGTTAGAAAGGATAAATGGATGGAGTGCAGTTACAAGGGAAATAGCATTAGCACATTTAGAATATCTGGAAGATCCAAATTGGATTATTCCAGAGATTAGAGCTTCAAAAAGTAACAAGCTTTTGAAAGAAGATAATATTAGACCAGGTGAAAATAGTTCATGCTTATGCGAAAGTGGTTTAGAGTTCAAAAATTGTTGTGAAAAGTTCATCTAATTAGTTAAAATGTAAAGTAGGGTTTCTGATTCTTTATTTGTTTTGAAATATAAAAATAAATTGAAAAAAATCAAAGAGAGTCATAGGCTGAGAAAGGAAAGTAAACAATTGTTGGAAGAGGCAAAGAGGAAAGTAGAAGAAGAGATTGAGAAGTAATCCTCAAACAATTCTGGATCCTGAATCCCCGATGCTCCGATCGGGACAGGCAAGTTCAGGATGACTCCAATTTACCGATGCATGCATCCTTCCCTCCATAGGCGGGCATGCGGTCGTTTCACTCCCTCTGGATGACAGTGGGGTAATGTGGTACCATTATATAACTTATAAATTACATCTTATCAGCTTAAATTCAGATTATGAAAAAAATAAATACACAAGGGTTGGAGATTTATACGTTTTCACAAAATGAAAATGATTATATTTCACTCACCGATATAGCTCGGTACAAAAATCCTCTGGAACCAAAAGACGTTGTTAAGAACTGGATGCGAAATTACTCCACTATAGAGTTTTTGGGCATTTGGGAGCGTATAAATAACCCTAATTTCAAAGGGGTCGAATTCGACTCCTTTAAAAAAGATGCCGGTGCTAATAGCTTTACTCTGTCCCCTCAGTTGTGGATTGAAAAAACAGGTGCTATTGGAGTCATTTCTCGATCGGGAAATGGTGGTGGCACCTTCGCACACAAAGATATTGCCTTTGAGTTTGCCACTTGGATTTCTGCAGAGTTTAAGTTGTACTTAATCAAAGAGTTTCAGAGACTCAAGGTCGAAGAAAATGAAAGACTGACTCTAGGCTGGGATGCCAAGCGAATGCTTACAAAAATAAACTACAAGATTCATACTGATTCTATTAAAGAGCATATTGTTTTTCCTCAAAAATTATCTAAAAAAGATGCCACTGTTGTGTATGCGACCGAAGCGGATGTATTAAACAAAGCGCTCTTTGGTATGACTGCAAAAGAATGGAGAAATAAAAATCCTAAGAAAGATGGTAATATTCGTGATTATGCAAACGTGACTCAACTTGTGTGTCTTGCAAACTTAGAAAATATAAACGCAGAGTATATCGAAAGAGGAATTCCTCAAAATGAAAGGCTACTCACTTTAAATGAAAGTGCAATACGACAAATGAAATCACTCTTAGGGAATCCGAGTATAAAAAAATTAGAGAAGATTTGAGATCCTTCGGTCGTTTCACTCCCTCTGGATAACACATTATGAGATTGCTTCACTCCGTTTGCAATGACAGTGTAAGATCCTGAAACAAGTTCAGGATGACAATGTAAGATCTTGGGCAAAGCAATACATCAGCATCCCCCCTCCGACATACTGTCGGAGACCCCCTTCTTGAAGGGGGATCTCAACGGGGTTCAGCCATCCTTCAGCATATAGTTGTGGATGGCTTTTTTATCCCTTTTTATCCACAAGTTGTGGACTCCACAACTGAAAGGGTAAAAACGCACTATTCATCGTCATATATAATACCTTCATGCCAGACAAGAAAATAGCAATCGTATATGACTGGATGGATAAAATGGGAGGGGTGGAGCGGATGCTTGTTACTCTTTCAGAGATGTATCCGGAGGCCGATTGGTATACTTCATACGTCGACTACAAAAAGGCCGACTGGATCCCGGATCAAGTCCGGGATGACAAGGTCAAAACGTCTTTTATCCAACATCTTCCATCTTTCATTAAATCGAACCGGATTTTATCGCTTCCCTTTTATCCATACGCTTTTGAGAGTTTTGATTTCTCATCATATGATCTTGTGATATCGGTCACTTCTTCATTTGCTAAATGCGTTATCACTCAACCACATACGAAACATGTGTGTATTTTACTAACACCCACCAGATGGTTGTGGAGTCAGATTCCCGCCTTCGCGGGAATGACAAAATCCCTCATCCAGCCATTCATCCAATATGTAAAAAAATGGGATTATGTTGCAGCGCAGCGGCCAGACAGCATCGTCTCAATATCAAAAACCGTTGCCGACCGATGTAAGAAATATTACGATCGAGAGTCGATGGTTGTTTACCCGCCGTTTGATGAAGAGTATTGGGAGAGATTGCTTCGTTTCACTCGCAATGACAATGGAGAATATTTTTTAGTCGTATCAAGATTAGAACCGTATAAAAAAGTCGATTTAGTTATTAGAGCATTTAGAGATCTGCCAGACAAACATCTCATCATCGTGGGAAGTGGAACCCAATCATCTCACCTCAGATCTATGGCAGGGAAGAATGTCACGTTTATCCACAATGCCACAGATACCCAACTGGCTAAGTATTATTCAAATGCTCAAGCCCTTATCATGCCTCAAGAAGAAGATTTTGGATACGTATCACTTGAGGCACAATTTTTTGGTTGCCCTGTGATTACTTACAACAAAGGGGGAGCATGTGAGACGGTTATTGAGGGAAAAACAGGAACATTTTTTAATATGCAGTCTGCAAATGCCATACGAGATGCTGTTGCACATTTTAAGCGTGATAAGTACAATTTAAAAGATAGAAGGAAGACGCTTTCTCAGTTTTCCAAAAATACCTTTATGAATAACATACGAAACGCTATATGAAAGCAGTAATATTTGCAGGGGGAGTGGGAACCAGATTGTGGCCCCTTTCACGCAAAAAATCACCCAAACAATTTGAAAAAATAGTGGGTGACAATTCTACTCTTCAGCTTGCCGCGGAGCGGTTACTTCCAGAATTTGCAGCAGAAGATATATATATTTCCACCGGTAAGCAATATGTACGCTTGGTTGAAGAGCAACTTCCGTTTATACCAAAAGAAAACATTATTGCCGAACCTGCCAAGCGCGATGTGGGCCCTGCAGTAGGACTCATCATGGGGCATTTGGCACAGAAGTTCCCTCACGAACCGGTCATTATCTTATGGAGTGATCATTTGGTAAACAAGATTGATTTATTCAAAAAAATTATTCTCGAATCGGGGGAACAGATAAAAAAGTCTCCCGATCAAGTAATCTTCATTGGACAGAAACCTCGTTTTGCATCGGAAAATTTGGGCTGGATCCATATTGGTAAAAAGATGTTTTCTTCTGAAGATATTGGATTTAATGAGTTTTTGGGATTCAAATATCGCCCCGATGCCACTACCGCAAAATCGTATTTTGATTCCAAACAATACTGTTGGAATTTGGGTTACTTCGTTACGTCTCCGGCGTTTATGTATTCGTTGTTCAAAACATATGCTCCAGAAGTACATGCGGTGACTGAACACATTGTACATGCCAAGGATTTTACAGAATTTGGTAAACAGGTCGACGAACATTACGCAGACATGCCGGAAATAAGCTTTGATAATGCGGTGCTTGAACATATGGATAAAACACATGCTCATGTGGTGGTTGAAGACATCGGCTGGAGTGATGTGGGAGCGTGGGAAGCGTTGAAAGAAGCGTTAGAGCATCAGAGACACGATAATATAACCAAAGGTCAGGTAATGCTTGAAGACAGTGCAGATTGTTTGGTATATAATTATGAAGGTAAAAAAATCATTGTTGGAGTAGATCTGGATGATTTACTCATTGTAAATACCGATGACGCACTCCTTGTGGCAAAAAAATCATCGGTAACGAAGATAAAAAATATTGTTAACAACTTTCAGGGAACTGAGAATGAGCATCTGACCTAATGGGTTTTTATACGTTATGATATTATTAAACGGTACTTCTTACCAACAAATCACCAAACGGCTCATGGACATTGTTTTTGCTCTTATCCTTCTTGCGATCTTTCTTATTCCATCAGTCATTCTTGCTATCATGATTAAGCTCACTTCAAAAGGCCCCATCTTTGCAGATGTACCAGAGCGTATCGGTCAGTTTGGTAATACCTTTAGAATGTATAAGTTTCGTTCCATGATAGAAAATGCTCACAAAATTCTTCGTAATGACCCTCGGTTCAAAGAGTTGTATGAAGAATATAAGAAGAAAAGTTATAAGCTTCAAAATGACCCACGCATCACTCCAATCGGAACCTTTATCCGCAAACATTCACTCGACGAACTTCCACAAATCATAAATGTTTTAAAGGGTGAAATGAGTATTGTTGGTCCACGGGCATACTACCCTGATGAGCTTACTAATCAACAAATAAAATACCCACAAACAAAAGTTCAGGTAAAAAAGGTACTCAAGGCAAAGCCTGGTATAACGGGGCTGTGGCAGGTGTCTGGGAGGTCTGAAGTGCACTTTGATGAACGCATTATTCTTGATGCAGAGTATGTGGCAAATATATCGCTTTACAACGATCTTAAGATAATCATTAAGACCCCACTCATTATGCTGACGGGGAAAGGAGCAATCTAGCATTTGCTTTTTATGTATCAACAGTTACAATAATACTATCTATGAAAAATTTACTTCGTAATATCAAATCAACAAAGAAATTCTCCTTTTCATCGGGCTTTCTTAAAAGTAAAGCAATGCAAATAACTCTTGCAAGTATATTGGGAGTCATTTTTGTGGTATTGATCTTGGGATATATCTTTATTTTTATGCCAGCTATGAAGTTGAAGGCAAGTGCACAAGCAGTAGCATATGAAGCCACACTTCTTAAAGCAGATCTCAGATCAAATGACATTGATCTTATTGATACGCGAATCAATTCAATCTCTGAAAAATATGCTGCATTTGAAAAAGATGCCAAAGCACTGTATTGGACTACTGTTATACCCTATGGTCAAGACTTCAAAGCCGGAGTCGAAGCAGGGCGATATATGATACAAGCTGCAGACGAGTCAGTAGCAGCTATTTACCCCTATGCAGATCTCATTGGCTTCAAGCAAGGAGAAACAAATTTTTATGATAAAAGTGCCAAAGAACGGCTTCAAACGGCAGTGATCACTTTGGATAAAATGCTTGAGCGCATAGATGTTGTTGCAGATAACATAGAGCAAGCCGAAAAACGAATTGAGTCAATAGATCCAAACAGATATCCTGAAAAGATAG
>CALRFM010000001.1 GCA_943356515.1 Patescibacteria group bacterium | reverse complement strand
TTCAAGAAGCATTGATATGCCATTGGGATCTATTTCATTTCCTGCATCCATAAACATTACATAATCTCCCTTTGCCTGCTTCATGCCACGGCGTATGGCTGATGCTTTCCCTTTATTTTTTTGATAAGAAATAAGGGTCAATTTATTGATGTGCGACTTTTTTAATCGGTGAGTTGTATTGTCTTCATCTCCATCTATAACCACGATCATCTCATATGGGTAACGGATAGATTCTAGAACTTTTTGAATACGACGAATATTGGTAATAATAGTTCGTTCTTGTTGATAGGTAGGAATTATGATGCTAAGAAAGTGAGTGGGTGTGGGTTTCATTTTAGCAAAAATATTATTCTATCTTTGAGGAAAGCCAAGAGAAATATGGTAGTAGTTGCAAAGACATAGATGATATTCATGTACATTGCATCGGCAATATTGTTAGGGTATGTCATGAGTGCTACAAAATAGAAGGGAAGCAGAAATGCTGGAACAATGGAAATGATACTTTTTCGTGCCAAGAAATAAAAGCTCATAACCATCATCATTACATAACCGGTGCCATAATATGCCGCCCATTCCAAATACGTGTTTATTGGGTAAAACTCTTTTCCAAACAACATAAAGATGAGCTTTTTTCCATATGCGCCGTACCCAAGGTTAGTGGCAATACCTATTGCGGTAAGAATTAATAATGAGCTAATAAATACTATTTGACGATGTAATCGTCTCTCTGTATTAACAAAAAATATATAAAGCCCACCTGCAATTGGCGTTAACAAAAGTATGATTATCTTAGCATATTGTACCCACGAATTGTAATAACCCAATTGCTCTAAATCAAACTTCCTTCCAACGACAATAATGTTTAAATTTGTGATACCTATAAATGTTGCAAACAAAATACTGGCATAAAAAAGAGATCTTCTATCGAAGTGACGCCTCTTTATAATGTGTAAGGTTATTATTGAAAATGAAGTAGCCAGGAGTGCAAAATACGCAAGTCGTAATGACAATTGACCATACTGTTCAATATTTTGATTTGCTCCTATGATAATTGCCAGTATGAACTGAATGACTTCAATGAGTAAGGTAATGCCAATAAGAAGAGGTACGTGCTTTTTCATAATTATAGATATACTATAGCATGCCTCTATGAGTAAAAATTATAAGCAATCATCATGTCGTATATGTTCAAATACTAAACTCCATACTTTCTTAGATTTGGGTAGTATGCCTATTCCTAATGGATTTCTTACAAAAGCCCAACTATCTCACAAAGAAGAACGGTACCCCCTCAAAGCATGCGTATGCACTTCGTGTTGGCTTGTGCAGCTCACCCATGTTATTCCAGCAGAGATAATGTTCAAAAATTATGTCTATATTCCCTCCACTTCAACGACCATGTTGGAGCATTTTGAAAAATTAGTCAAAGACACATTACTAACCTCCGAGGCTAGTAACGCTTTAGTTGTAGATATTGGCAGCAATGATGGTACTTTATTATCTTATTACCAAAAGAAAGGCATGCGGATCCTCGGTATAGATCCTGCTGAAAATCTTGCTAAAAAGGCAAATACTCAGGGCATCCCAACATTGGCTCGCTATTTCACGAGTAAGCTTGCTGGCGAGGTGGTCGTTGAACATGGCCCAGCTAAAATCATCACCGCCACGAATGTCATTGCCCACATTGATGATCTTCATGATGCCGTAGGTGGCATACAAGTGCTCCTCCACCCACAAGGACTTTTTGTTATGGAAGCGCCTTACCTCGTAGATCTTATAGACAATAATGAATTTGATACCATATATCACGAGCACTTGAGTTACTTTGCAATACACCCCCTTCAGAAACTCTTTGAAATGCATGATCTTCATATCGTCGACATCATTAAACAATCAGTGCATGGGGGAACGATACGCGTGTATATCTCACACATCAAAAGCAAGCACGCCGTGCATCCTCGTGTCGAAAATTTTATTACTGAAGAAAAGATAAAACAATTTCACACGCTATCTCTATACCATGAGTTTGCATCTCGAGTTAAAGACATGAAGAAAGAATTAACACTCCTCTTGAAACGAATCAAAAAAGAGGGAAAATCTATTGTTGGTTACGGTGCATCTGCCAAAGGGAATGTCCTGGAAAATTATTGCAATATTACTCCGGACATCCTCGACTATATTGTAGATGCCACGCCTTATAAAAAAGGAAAATACACTCCAGGAACTCATATTCGCATTTATCCAGAAGATAAGATTTTGAAAAACTCTCCCGATTACGCACTTCTTACTTCGTGGAATTTTGCAGGTGAAATCTTGAAAAAAAACAAAACGTATCGTGAAGGGGGTGGGCAGTTTATAATCCCCGTGCCTTTTTTAAAGATCGTTTAATTCGCTTTGCAGGATTGCCAACTATCACCGATCCAGCCGGGAATGACTTTGTCACCACACTCCCCGCCCCTACCACACACCCATTACCAAGTGTCACCCCTTTGAGAATAAATGATTGAGCTCCAATTGAGCAATTATTTCCAATAGTTATTTTTTTTCCTGCAGACAGTCCACCTGTAGTATGATCATGATCAAGAATCGAAACGCGATATCCTATAAGACAATTGCTTCCGATCGCGATATTTTTATTTGAAGATATCGTTACGTCCTTTCCAATAGTTGTTCCGGCTCCAACATCTATTTTCCCTTTTCCAAAAACTTGAATAAATGCATTGCGACCAATTATGACATTGTCATGTAATGTCACATTATCGTATCTATAAGAAATAATCCCATATCCTGGCGCAAGAATCACATTTTTTGCGATTTTCATTCCTTTCATTCGAGCTGGCAATGATACAATAAAGGCAATAATACTCAGTAGCATACAGGTATATTGTAGCGTACTTTTTTTACTATCATATGAAACATCCGCTCATCACCATTCTTATTACTACCTACAATCGGTCAGAACTTCTGAAATATGCAATCCAAAGTGTTCTGAATCAAACACTCAAAGATATCGAAATCATCATATTAGATGACGCATCTCCAGATGATACAAAAAGCGTTGTTGAATCGTACTCAGATAAACGCATCACCTACATTCGTCAAACAAGAAATGTTGGATTTACTCAAAATTTTAAAACAGGAATTAAAAAAGCAAAAGGCACGTATATCTTTCTTCTCTCAGATGACGATATGATTCTTTGCCCTGATTCTCTTGAGGTGCTTTATAGGGAAATGAGAAATATAAAAGCAGGCGTGGGAGCCATGAGTTTATTGTTTTATGACACAGATATTCATAAACCCACCTATCTTTATTCTGCAAAACAAGGCACTTTTTACCTGCCTTCTTCTCCAGACAATATATTAAAAGTATTTAATTGGCATTTTGGATTTATGTCAGGAAATATGTATCGGCGTGACCTCATCCGATTTTCAGACATCGAAGATGATCTATGGGTGGCTCATCTAAAGCCTCTGTACCGTGCCCTCATCTCTCACGGATGTATATATCTAGGAAATCATTTTATTTTAGGGCAGATTAGTACACATGGAAATATCAAACATCTCGATGTAAAAGTGAACCATGGATATCATTTACCCAAGCAAATCAAAATGTATAAAGATCTGGATGCAAATAAAGATCGTCAACATATATTTACCAAAATGGCGGTTGAAGGAGTAGGTGGAAGTTTGATCGGGATTAAATATTATTCATCCAATGCGAATACTTTAACCATAGCATCAGAACTGATGAAACTTTACCCACCCATTGCTTATTCACCTTTATATTGGATTCATCTTACCACCGCACTCCTTCTTCCAAAATTTATCCTAGCAATTATTCGATCTTTTCATCTAATATTCCAATCAAATCGCTTATCTCCTCCCTTTATCCCATTTATCGACATCGACACCTATCTCAAACCCATTCTCAAACCCTCCAAATGAAATTTTTTTATCCACTCGTCAGTATTGGACTGTTGTCATATAATCGAGATAAGCTCATAGGGACAGCGATCAACTCCCTTCTCGATCAATCATACCCAAATATTGAAATCATCATTTCCGATGATGCATCGTCAGATTCATCTGCAAAAATTGGAAAGAAGTACGCATCGAAGTATTCCAATATTCATTTTTATCAGCAAAAGGTCAATCTCGGTATTCCGGAGAATTCAAATGTTGTATTACAAAAAGCAACGGGCGAGTTTTTTATGTGGGCTTCAAATGATGACACATGGCATAAGGATTATATTCAAATATTAGTTCAGTTACTTATAAAATATTCTGATGCTTCATTAGCTGCATCAAACCTCATTTTATCCAAAGGAAAACTCACCCAATCTTCTCATCTCCATTTCTCCAAGTATTCATCTGGCGTAAAACTTATTAAAGACTATTTGAGAAAACCTTCACTTCTGGTGTGGGGGCTATTTAGAACATCATTACTCAGAAATGCAGGAGGATTCCATGTGGACAATAGACCTGTTTATGGTGGGAGCGACCATATAACAGTATTTAATACACTTCTTCAGGGCGGTCTTGCAACAACACAGAAAAAGTTATTTTATAAAACAGATTCTGGGTACGCGCTCGATAGATTTGAACAAATAAAACATAATTTGTTTTCTTGGGAATTAATAATGCGGATAATTCGTTATCTTACCTATCCATTGTTATTTGCGTACGATTTATATTATTTGATATCAAATACCAAAACCAGTACTTTTTCGTCTGTAGAAAAGGTTAGAATCATGGGTTGGTGCGTATATTGGTATGTCAGGGTTAATGTTGAAATAGTATTTCAAACCATGATCGGAATATGGTACGTAATTGCTTCGTTTTTAAAAAACCAATCAACAACATTAAAACCACGACAGAAGTAAATACAATATTTATGTGCATGATATCTTTAATAGATTGTGGGTATATCATCAAAGCTCCTGAATATACTGGAAATAAGAGCGCAGGAGTTAGCGATAATAAGCTTTTTTTTGCAAGAAAATAATTGGTTATAAATATCATCATCATATAGCCACTTCCATAATATGCTGCAAGCTGTAGATATGGAATGACAGGGATGAATGCATTTCCAAAAAACCGAGTTACCATCCATGCTCCATACCATTGGTACACAAAAGACATCAAAAGCCCAGTAAAGCCTAATATAAGAACAAGGATCAAGCTCGTTTTTTTATGATTTACTTTGTGTTTATTACTTGAAAAAAATATATAGGAAGTCGTAATAATTGGCCCAAGTGCAAATAAGAGCAATTTTGCAAACAGTGCCCATGAACTATAAATACCAGCATCCTGAGGGGAGAACATTTTTTTAACATATAAAATATCAACATTATTCAGAAGCGCAAGGGCTCCAGTAGAACATGTGGTAAGAGCCAACTGTCTGTTATCAAATAAATGCCTTATAAATGTATTTGAAATTGCCTTTTTAACTCTGATGTTCACATGTTTTTTAAACACATATTGAGACAGCAGAACAGGTGCTGAACTTGAAATCACAATAAATAAAATAACCGTATCAATAGTTCCATAACCCAAAAATACTATTGTTGCACCCGTTAGCTTTAGTAGGGTACTTATTACCCCAATAACGGTAAACCAATAAAAAAGATGCAGACCTTGCAACGCACTATTGTAAAACGATCCCAATAGAGCAAATACAATAAGCAGGGGAACTGCCCAAGATGCAGCTAGAGATAAGCTTGTTATATTTGGTAAAAATGGTGCCGTAAGAAGAATGAATACTAAAATAATCCACCACTTTTTAGTCATCGTCACAATCCATTCATATAGTTTTGATGCAAATAATTTGGGCTTATTATGAGAGCTCATTTTTTGAATAAGAACGGTATTGAATATTCCCAGTGGAATAGAAATTACGACTAAATATGAAAACAGTGCCGTTATTTCACCAAGTCCTTCTGGTCCCAGTGATCGCCCAATGAAAATATTAAAGAGATAGTTGAGAAATCCTGTTAGGAAATTCGCTCCAGTAAGAAGAAATCCCCCTCGGACGAAGAGATTTATACTTAATGCTCGAATTAAATTGGTTATTCTTTTCTTCATTTTTGTATCAGCTGGTAATATTGTTTTTTGTTAGGTTGAAGATAGGTGTAATAGAATTCACTTTTTTTAAAAATCGACAACGATCCCAAGAGGATAGATTTTCCTTTTGGTTTTTTATTGAGGGGAATCATATGGTAGTTATTTTTCAATAATTGTTTGTGAAGTGGTTTTTTTAAATCAAATGTACCCAAAAATGCAAGAACAATAGTATGAAGATAAGTAAGATCGGTAAAAACAATACTTGAAAATATCGTAGCGGCAAGCTTCATCATATAGTAATAAAGTACATGAATATGATCCATCATGCCAAGCTTCGGGGAACGTAATGCAAGATAGAGGAGATTTCTGAGAATGAAATAAATTGAAACATTTTCTTGTCTTCCTGGTTTATACCATGGATGAAAATAAACTGCTCCGGGAACAAGATATTCTTTAAAGTATCGAGCAATGCCCAGCGACAATTCAACATCATCACCAAGCCAGAACAAATCCATATTATGAAGGCCCGCTTTTAATAGTGCCGTTTTTTTAACAACCATACAAAAAGATCCAAGCCCGCGAACCGGTATCGGATCAGAATATTTAGTTTCATCTGAACCATATACAACAGGTCCCACAGCACCGCAAGCCGTATCTTTGTCAAGAACATCTTTCATGCGTTGAAGAGAGAAAGCATTCATAAGGGTAGCTTCGTCATCACCAAAAATAATATAATCATATTCATAATAGATTCCCACTTCTCCTCCAATTCTAAACCCACCGGCACTACCAGTGGGCTTTTTCAGAGAGATGTAATTGATGCTAGGAAATTCAGAAATAATGTTGGTAAGGTCATTGTTTTTGTTATCTACCAGCAATATGTCACTTTTAATATTTCTTTGTTTTTTGATACTTTTTAGGGTTTTATAAAGATCATCTTTAAGATTATGTATTGGTATGACGTATAGCATATCAGCAGTTTTATTGAGATGTGTTTTTAAGATAAGTGAGCGATATGTTTTAAATGGATTAGCATATAGCATATTCGTGCGGTTCAATCCAAGTAAGATAGCCCTATATGTCAAAAATACATCCTTATCTAATCTGAATAAATCTCTCAATCCAAAGGGAAATAATGCAATTAAGCATAAAGTTAATCTTACGAACTTTTCATATCCGTTAAAATTCTTTACAATAGTTTGAACTCTGTTTTTCCGTACATCCATCAATGTGTTGTTTGAGTTAGCATATTTTTTATATGTTTGTGAACCTTTATGATAGATAACACTATCGTAGCTTACCAAACACGTTCCTCCCTTATTTTTTGCTCTCAAGCTTAAATCAACGTCTTCATAATGGCTTCGGAACCACGGATCATAACCGCCAAGTTTCAAGAAAAATGTACGGCTTATCATCAATGTTGTTGCACTTACAAAATCTACTCCGGCAGTTGCATTATCATCATCTTTCCTATGACTGATACCAATTCCCATCCCAAATGCGTTATAGTTTCCGCCAACATTATCAATTCTCTTTTTCTCATAGTACCTCATGATGCGTGGTTGAATAAGTACTTTCTCATCTGCGTATTTGACCAGCTCATCTATCCAATGGGGGTCTACGATAATATCGTTACTGAGCAATATAATGTATTTCCCCTTTGCGTGCTTTGCGCCATAATTAAAGCCTCCCGCAAATTGAAGATTTTTTGTAGATCGCTTAATTGTTATTTTTTTATTTTGAGAGTATGTTTTGTTTAATTTTTCAAAACTATTATTAGTAGATCCATTATCAATGATCAAAATGTCATACATCGGATAGGTAGATTCCAATATCGAATCTACACATTCTTTTGTTAACTGGTACTCTTGATAGTGAAGCACAATCACCGTTACTAAATCTCTTTTTTTCTTAGGCATGTAGTGCCCACCTCCATCCTTTTTTGATCAAATCAATAAATGATATATTGCCAAAAAGAATATTTTTATCTAACACCACTATAGTTCCATCTAAATAGTTTGTTATACGTTTATCCCATGTTTTATACAAATGAGTTATGTTCCACCAAATCCCCGTATAAATTGCCTGAGCAGATTGAAAATCTGCCATAAACACATATTTGATACTTAACCCAATCCAAGCAACAATATTCAAAGGAAGTAATAATGATAGCCGATATATATCCGCGTTTTTCAAAATAATGTTTATTAAATTCTTAGATCCTTCATATAATATTCGCGTGCGATATGCAGAGGTTTGTTTTTTTTGATTGCTTGCATAATGAACAACAATTGCAGTTGGCAAAGAATATAAGCTAGATTTTGCAAGCCAGATTCGCCAAGAAATATCGGTATCTTCTGCAGATATAATGTAATCTTCATCAAAGCCGTCAACTTTTTTAAAGACAGATTTACGAATCACGAGCCCAGCTGTTTTGGCTCCGAGCACTTTGAAGGGTTTATTATGACTATTCTCTTTTTCATCTGTAATTTCATACGGAAATCCTCCATATGATATGAAATGCCCCAAACTATCTATTTCACCAGTTGGGGTAAGAAGCTTACACTGAGCAGCTCCAGCACTTTTTTTTGAAAAAAAGGTATGTATCTCGTTTAAACAATTTGGAGCAATAGTAGTGTCGTGATCAAGAAAAAAGAGAAGTTTTCCTGTTGCTTTTTTTGCACCCCTATTTCTTGCTACAGATGCACCGGCATTTACATCATTTTGTATCAAATGAATCGGATGAGTTTTTTGAAGTTTTTTTAGTATCGATACTGTTTTATCGTGAGATCCATTATTTATTATTATTACTTCAAAGTTTTTATAATCTGATTTGAAAATAGATTCTACACAACGCTTAATATACTGTTCAGAATTATATGCTGCAATGATGATAGATATATTCATATGTTGTAGGGTTTGCCGATGACAAATGATATTGCTTTTGATAGATAGTATTTGGCAGATTGAGAGGAACCTACCAGTTCAAATACATCTGCATCAGAACGGACTCTTGATGCTTGGATCTTTGATCGTTTTGCTAGTATCAAATAAAGATGAGATATATTCCACCCAATCCCTCTCAAGATGGCATATGATTTAGAGAATTCTCCTTTAATGAAAATAGGAATAGATAGCGTCATCCAAAATAATATATGAATCGGAAGTCGAAGAAAAAGATTTTTTGACTCATAATTCTTTATCATGGTAGTTATTGCATTTCTGCTTCCTTTAAAAATAATGTCATTATTTATGTAATATTCTACTTGTTTCTCATCGGTTCCAAATGCATGATAAACCGTCACTGTTGGTAAAAAATAAACTTCATATCCACATAACCACATGCGCCAAGCTATATCTGGCTCTTCCCAATAATATCCATAACTCTCATCAAAACCGCCAACTACATCGAACACCCTTTTTCTTATAATCATCGCGGCTCCACGTACCGAAAAGACACGATCAATCGTATCAAATTGTCCGGTATCTAACGCCGCTTGTGCTCGTTCTACCAGGAATCCAAATGAACTTATATAATCTCCGGCATAGTCGAATTGGTGCGTTCCTTTGCGAAGTATTTTTGCCTGAGCCATGCCAGCTTTAGGATATGTTGAAAAAAATATTCGTAGTGCACTCCCCCACCCTGGGGTAAGAATCGTATCATAATCTAAGTAAAATAATATGTCTCCGTTACTTTTTTTGGCACCAACATTCCTGGCATGTGCAGCTCCTTTATTTATTTTTAATGCAATCAATCTCAACTGGTTATTTTTTTCATACCTCTTTAATATCGAAATACTGTTATCTATTGAGCAATCGTCAACAACAATAATTTCATACGAAGGTGATTTCTCTTTCAGTATTGAATCAATACAATCTTTCAAAAAATAACTGCCATTATAATTTGCAATGATTATTGAAATGAGTAGTTTTTTGCGTGCCATATATGAGTTACAATCGCTTTAATTCCCTCGGTATGATTTATTTTTGGTTTCCAGCCCAATGCTGTCAACTTGCCAATATCTGCTTTAAAGTCTGTGATACCAACAACATGGTGAAAAGAAGGTGTCGGAACTGATACAATCTCAGAGCTATTTTTTGTCTCTTTGTGAATAAGTGATATTAAATCTGCAAATAATATCGATACTCCAGAACCAATGAGGTATGTCTCATTCCCTTTTTGTTTTGATGTTAATAAAATGGCACGAACCGCATCGTCTATATACAAATAATCTCTCATGAAGTTACCACCATCATAGATATCTAATGATTTTCCATCCAAAGCCCTTTGGACAAAATAATTTATCACCCCTTTTTTGTCTGTGGCAAGATCATTTGGGCCATAAATATTTGTCAGCCGACAAATAGTATAAGGTATGTTATAGAGTCTGGAATAGAGAGTTATTATCGATTCCGTACAAAGCTTTGTTGCAGAATACAATGAGAGTGGACTCGTTTTACTTTCTTCACTGAGTGGTTTTTTATCTACACGGTACTGATTTCCATAGACAAAAAAAGTAGAGAGATATACTATTTTGGGTTTTTTTATTAACTTTTTACAAAGTTCCAATAAATGTATTGTTTCTTTTATATTTACATCAACATCTTTATAAGGTGTTTCCAAGATAGTAAAATTATCCACTGTGCTTGCGCAGTGATAAATAACGTCAATATGATCCAGGTCTTTTTTAGTTAATTTACTTACTCGTTTATGTAGTATCTTAAAACGAGACGATGTAATCCGATGAGAATGTTTTTTAGATCGTGAAACAATCGTTACATTTCCTGTTAGTTTTGACGCTATAGCTGAACCAATAAATCCGAAACCTCCGGTAACCATGGAGTTCATATTATTTTGTTGATAGTAATCCTTTTATAGTGCCTGGAATTGCTCCCAGTTGCGATATGTCTCTCCGCTTCAATCCTGTGTACATATAATAACAATTCTGTACAAGAAGATTGGTAGAAAAACGCATCAAATTATCCAAACTATCAATTATAAAATGCCGTTTGTAAAAACGAATAAAATTTTGTATTCGATGATATGCATCTGGCCGTGTGTCGTTTTCTCCCCGCTTGATATGGTGATGTGCTATAGCTTGAGGGTGAAACACAATTTGGTATCCAGCTTTTTGTATCTTCATGGCAATATCTGCTTCGTGATACTCGCCCAGGCCCTTTGTGAATATATCGTCAAATCCACCAAGTTTTTTAAGAAGATTTGAACGTATAGCAAAATTACATGCTTCAAGATTATTGACGATTAACTGTTTTTTAGGGATCGCATTTTTCATATTTGATCCAAGAGTAAATACTCCACTTGGCAAAGAAGTGCTAACTTCGTACAATTTGTCTTCATACAAATATTCAATAATGAGTTTTTTTAATAAGATATTTTTTTCGATTTTCTTCAGAAAAGAAAATAAATCTCGTTCATCTCGCCGTATATCATCTATCAGCGTTGGACCAGTAACTCCTCCCACTTTTTGATCATCAAATGGTTTTATTATATTGTTGAACCATCCCGTATCTAACACAACATCATCATCAATACGAATAAAATATTCAGTGGTAGTTTTATCGAACCCATCATTCATGGCGCCTACCAAACCATCTCGTTTTTGTTTTATGACTGTTATGGGGAAAGAATATGTTTTTACTCGTGACATAAGTTTTGGAGCTTTTATGTTGGTCACCAAAATAACTTGAAAAGATCTGTCACTTTGTGCTTCTAACGAATCAAGACACTCGTCAATAGCACGAGATGTTCTGGTGGTGGGAATGCAAATAGTAGCCTTAGGCTCTATAGAGTTTTTCATATTGTTTGGCAATTATCTGAGGACTTTTTTCTTCCGCTCTTTGTCTTACTCCTTGTTTGATGGATGCTACTAATTTAGTATTTTTTACAACTCTGGTAAGTGCTGCATCCCACGAATCATTATCTACTAAGAGTCCATTTGCCTCGTGTTGTATGTCTTCTTTGAAATGGCCGACGTCTGAGGCTAGTATGCATTTACCATAACTTTGTGCATGGTATAGTGGTCCACTGGAACCCATAGATAGGTATGCCGGCATCACCACAGCATAAGCCTTTTTATACAGCTCATCAATATAGTCTTCATCTACAAACCCAGTAAAAACAACATGCGCATCCAATTGTTTACTATGCACATATGAAACTATTTCATCTTTTGCTTTTTCTTGTCCATGTATGGTTCCACCAGCAAGTACCAGTTTAAAATCGGGATGTTTTTTATGAAACTTGGCAAATCCATCTATGAGTTTTTCCAAACCCTTTCTTCTTACGATATATCCGAAATAGAGAAAATATGTTCCTTTCTTTTGTTTTGAAAGGGTGCGTTTGGGAATGATAGTACGGATCATATGAATCTTTTCTTTTTGCACGCCGTAATCTTTGGTAAGAATATCTTTCATCATATTTGAATGACACACAATGCTATCTGATACTCTCGATATTAAAGTGAATAATATGTGGAAAAATATCTTAAGGATAATTGGTTTTATATACCAGGGTTTCTTCATAAGAAAAAGAGAAATAAATCGCTCATCAATCTCTTTTTTATACACTGCTGCATGAATGGTGGTTATAACTCGTATATTCATGAGCTGCATGATCAAAAGGAGAATGGGAAAAAGAAGAATGGTCGCTCCCCCACCATACATGTTTAATTCCTGCTGAATGTGAACTATATCTGGTTTATCTTTCTTTAGTTGTTTTAATATATCAACCATATACCATGGACCTTTACGCCAATCTGAATAAATAGCGAAATCAAGATCGGTATGCTCCTGTAATGATGAGCAGAGTATTTCTGAGAAGTGCCCGGATGGAAGCAATGAAGATATGAATACGATGCGCATACCCAGATTATACTATGAGTATTTCTGGTAGGGGGAAAATCATCTTAACTCCGGTATCACGAAATTTTTTCTCACGTTTCAAAAACTCATCTCGAAATGACCATGGCAATACTAAGTAATAGTCGGGTTTCAAATCTTTTGAGGTCTGTTCGCTTACTATTGGTATGTTTGAATGAGGAGTTCGCGCACCCCATTTCTCTGGATTTTTGTCTGCTGCAAGGTCTATAATGGTATTATCAATTCCACAATACTGTAGTATGGTATTTCCCTTGGTTGATGCTCCATATATATGAATTGTTTTGCCATCGTTTCTTAATTTTTGTAGTAACGACAGGAGATTTTTTTTATGGAGTGTAATTTTTTTAGCAAATGTTTGAAAATACTGTTCTGCATGTTTCATGAGTTGAGTTTCTTTATTTTTTATCTTTTCAATATCTGAGGGAATATCATCATACATCGTAGAATTTTGGTGAGTAAGATAGCATCGTATACTTCCTCCATTCATACCATTTAAATCCGCCTTCACTACCTTGAGTCCTGCCTGTCTAGCTATCTGATCGAGTGCACCCAGATGATAGTATGTAAGATGTTCGTGGCAAATGGTATCGTACGAAGTATTTCTTATTGTCGTAGGCAAATAAGCAACTTCCAATATCCACAACCCATCAGGGGATAGCAACTTTTTTATTTCTTTTGCAAACCCCACTGGGTCGTCCACATCATAAAACATGGCAATTGACGTTATGATGTCAAATATTCTTTTGTCGAGTTTCTTTGATGGAAAAAAGTCATTTATCATCTCGATGGATTCATGTACACCAAGAGCTATGTCTGAAGGGTCAATGCCCGTTTTGTCATATTCATGGGGAGCAAAATCTAACATAGTGCCATCGTTACATCCAATATCGAGTAATGATGGGTTGGTCACGACAGAGGTATCAAGCGCCTCATTGATCAATGCCTTTAAATGAGCTTTCATCGTGTTATTAGTATTTGATCGGTACCAATAGACTTCATATAATATCTTTGGGTTGATTGAATGCTTAAGTTGCACTAACCCACAATCTTCCTGGGCACATCGGACCAGAATGGTAGGATACTTACTTCGTGAAGGGCTCTTTTTACCCTTATGGATAAAGGCGTGTTGGATCATCTGCATACCGAGATCTATAATCTCAATAAGATGAGGAGAACGACATAATCTGCAGGTGGTACGCATTGTGTATTCCATAGTAAAAATGATTAAATAATTGTACTATAGATTAGTTCTATGGCGAAAAAAAAGCATAAGCAATATAAATATAGGAATAAAACGACAACGAATCATCTTCCTGATGAGCCAGAACTAAAATCAGAATTCAAATATGCTGACATCATAAGCGTTTCTATTTTAGCTCTTGTTATTATTATGATCTATGCAAATGGACTTAATAATGTTTTCCTCTCAGACGATTTCGGGATTCTTCAAAATAAAAACTTAGGTACGTTGAAAGATATCACTTCTCAGCCATTTAATTTTGTCCGGCCGCTCCTTTTTATGATCGCGGTAAAAATTGGTGGGGTGATTCCCATAACATTCCGCATCATTAACGTCCTTCTTCATGTTGGAGCAGTATCAACGTTATACTATATTCTCAAATCTCAGTTTAATCGAAATGTTGCATTTTTGGCCGGACTTTTGGTAGCAGTGCATCCGATATTTGTAGAGTCGGTTACCTGGATATCAGGAGGTGGATATGTACAGTATAGTTTCTTCTTTTTATTATCGTTCTATTGGTATATCAATGCTCAAAAAAGGGTTGTGCCCCTTATCTTTTCATACATGCTTTTCTTTTTTTCTCTTGCTTCATCTATTGCAGCGGCTTCTTTGGCACCGATCTTTTTAGTATATGAATTTGTATTTGGATCTTTGAAAAAGAATTGGTTGAGAACTATCCCATACGCATTCTTATCGGGAGTATATGCCTTCATCGTGCTTACTGGAGCTTTGGCGCAGCGGCAGGTTGCCTTAGAACAAACATCATATCAATCCATCGAAAATATGAATTTATTTGTCAAAATTCCTTATGCAATATCAAACTATATTCAACTCATTGTGTGGCCGCAGAACCTTACGCTGTATCACTCTGAACTTTCAATTTCATATATCGCATTAGCTATTCATGTTGTCGTCCTTATCTTATTGCTATTAGCACTTGTTTATCTATACATTAAAAATAGAAAACTCTTTTTCTGGGGAAGTATTTTTTTTGTAGGATTACTTCCTACTCTTCTATCTCCTGGTGTTGCATGGGTTGTGGCAGAACGGTACGCCTATATTTCTACCGTGGGAGTGCTGGTTGTGGTGGCTTATTGCAGTATTCAGTTGCTCAAAAATAAAAAAATAACCATATTCATCAACATCATGTTGGCCATTATCATCCTCGGATTTATGGTTCGCACAATTGCGCGCAATATCGACTGGCAAAATGAAGATAATCTGTGGATTGCAACGGGTAAAACATCTCCATCGGACCCCAAGACACATAATAATCTTGGCGATGTGTATGGGAGACGGGGAGATTTGCAAAAAGCTGCTGAAGAATTTACTAGAGCTATAGAGCTCAATCCCAACTATGCCGATGCCTATCATAACCTTGGTAACACCTACCAACAAATGGGCAGTCCATCGGCGGCGCTGCAGCTATACCAAAAAGCCTATGAAATAAATCCCAACCTCTGGCAGTCGCTCCAGCAAATAGCAATTATTTATTTTCAAAATCAGGAATTTGAAACCGCAATAAACTATATGAATCAAGCGATAGAAGTATCACCTCAGAATCCAACGTTATACATCAATCTGGGTCTGATGTATAACCAGCTGGGAGATCCAGATAATGCTCGAGCATCATTTATGAAAGCGCTCGAAATCAATCCGGGAAATGAAATTGCCACGCAGGCACTGAGCGAACTGCCACTATAATATATCTTTTTTCTCCGTATCAGCTTTGGTACTTGAAGATACAAAATGTTTCCCCAACTGAGTTATTGAGCGCTTCCAAAACCCAAGAGACATTACACTATTAGATTGTTGATTGGGGTCAAAATCTAACATGTGGCCTAAGAACTTATAACCCATATAAAAGAAATAATACACATCATGCAGAGATCGGATTCTGAGAATTTTCCTCCCAATGTATTGGGGAGTCATAAATGCAGCGTATAAATCTTGTTCAAGTTCTAATAATTTTTTCTTAGAAAATGGAATCTTCATAACCGGCTCGCGCATGTCGAACCGACTATAGTCATCGGTTATAAGCCAATCTTTTTCTTTGCACTCTTTATAAAGAGGTGTTCCCGGATACGGAATAACAATGGTTGTTTGAATGGTTTCATAAATTCCTTTTTTGAGTGCATATTTTGCCGTATCTATAGTCCGTTTAGCATCTTCATAGCTTTCCCATGGGTAGCCAAGCATGATAGTAATATGAGGGTCAAGTCCTGCTTTTCGTGCCATAGTCGGGCCAGTAATTGCATCGTTTTCCTTGGTTCCTTTTTCTAATTTATCTAATGTTTTTTGATTGCCTGATTCCATACCATATAAAATAAATCGGAATCCTGCGTTCCCCATAAGGTCATATAACTCCTGATTTGGTATTGCATTAAAACGCATATTGCACCCATACCGTACTTTTTTGTTGTATCCACTTTCAATCAACAGTTTGCAAAATTGCTTTAACTTGTTTCCGACAAACATGGTGCCTGCGTCATCAAATATCTCTTTAACGCCATACAGATCGACAACATGTTTTACTTCTTCAAATAATCGTTTTGGGGTAAAACTACGGTAAGATCCAATCGGATTTATCGTGTGGTCCCATACACAAAATGTGCATTTGTTCCACCAACAGTCACGGCCGCTATACATATATGTGCCAGGGGTATATTTATAATTCCCATTTGCATATGCGTACAATTTCCACTTGGTTAAATCACGATCTACAAATGGAAGTGTGTTTAGATCATGCTTGAGTGATATGGGGCCAGAACAAATCACCTTCTTATTTTTTTTATAATATACTCCTCCTTCGAGTTTACCCTTTTTGTGTAAATGGTTTAGTAAATTTACTACCACAAAATCATAGTCACCCCCAGTGATCACAAAATCAACATTACTATTCTCAAATGATTCATATGGTTTGTAACTCACATGATCGCCTACTAATATTATTTGTAACTCGGGCAGTATCTTTTTTATCTTATTAATAATCTTCCAATGAAGTTTGATAATCGGAGATTTGGTTTCAATCATTATGTAGTGCGGATCTATCTTTTTTAGCTTGCACATCCATTGATCAAATGATTGCTTTTCTGCTATGCCATCCATCCAATAGGTTTCATAACCATTTTTTTTGAGTAACGACGCAGCATATGCTGGGACCATCGGGTAAATATAGGTTGGAGCGTTGAAGTATTGAAATTGTCTATTTTGCGATAGAAGTGGTACACCTTTGCTCGATGCAATTGGTGGGTAGCCGATCGCTATTTTGATAGTGTTCATTTCCTCATATATCCTATCATATACCACAGTCCGTATGTTATATGAGTTGCAGGGATTACCAGTACCGTACCTAAGCCAATGAGTATTGATTCAGTTGCGAGCGAAGTTTTTAAGAATACATACGATAGAAATCCTATATATAAAAAGAGTGGTATTAACGTGATACTTAATATCGATTGCGATAGGAGAGAGATTACTATTACAACCAAACAATATATGACAAATACAGAAGGGATGAGATAGATAAGGTGTTTGGAATTTGTATCTCCTTGAGCAGCAAATAAGCCACGCGTCTTTCCATAGTTTTTATGTTGTAATAAGTGTCCCCCTAATGTATCTCGTCTGTGATGGTACACCAATACATCTGGATGATAATATATGGTTCCTCCATTTTTATCTGTAAACTTATCAAGTAATTTACTATCTTCTCCTGGCCAATAGCCATTATCAAATCCCCCTGTTTTTAAAAAGGTACTCTTTCGAATCATCAGGTTCATGGAAGGAAAATCATCCACATGGCGAGCAGATTCTTTTTGAAACCGGTACGTGAACGATCCGCTCCCCAACCAGGTAGTAAGCGTTGCATCAAAAACTCGTTCCCAAAACGGTGCATTTGGTGGAAGTATTCCCGGACCACCAAGCGCGACAATGGATGTGTCTTTTTTTAACATACGATGCGCATTCTTCAGCCAATGTTTTGGTGGAAGAACATCATCATCAATAAAAACAAGAACGCATCCTTTTGACTTCTGGACACATATGTCTCTTTTGATTCCTGGTCGCTTATTTTCTTTTGCTTCAATAATATGAAGCCATGGATACCTCTTTTCGAGTTTTTTGTCTGACTCATTTGTTTTATCTGGAGTAATAAATACTTCAAAATCATCAAGTAATTGAACATTAAGAGCAGGAAGAAGATCGTCAGCTATCTGAGAATGTATAGTACGTGTCGGTATGATAATTGAAAAATAAGGTTTGTTCATTGTATTTCACTCCTTCACCCACTATAATAACATATGCAAAAATTGACCAAAATCATTGCTACCATAGGCCCGGCGTCAGATAGCCAAGATAAAATTGAATCACTCATACGCAAAGGCGTAAATGTGTTTCGATTTAATTTTAAACATAGTTCTGTGGAGTGGCACGGTGAACGAATCAAACGAGTCAATGCCGTTGCTAAAAAAATGGGAATCCCCGTGGGCACTCTTATAGATCTTGCAGGTCCAGAGATACGAATTCGTATGAAGGATGAAAGTATCAGTATTGAAACAGATGAGGAATTGCTCCTGAGCGAACGAACCTTAAAAGAAGCTAAAGTAAAAGGATTTTCGATTACTCGCCCCAGTGTTATTGATCATCTTAAAGATGGTCAACATGTGGTGGCAGATGATGGAGCATTTTCATTCACGGTAGTGAAAAAAGGAAGTGCAGTATATCTGAGGTCACATACCAAAGGGGTTCTTGCCACAAATAAATCATTAAATATTCCTGGTGCAGATTTCCCTCTTCCAACCCTTATTGACCGTGATTTGGAAGGGCTTAAACTGGCAGCAGCATATGAAGTAGACTTTATTGCACTTTCATTCGTACGATCTGCATCAGATATTTGCGATGTTCGAGCAGAAGCAAAAAAACACAAGATAACAGCACTTATTGTGGCAAAAATTGAAACGCAAAAAGCCCTAGACAACATTGACAGCATTATAGATGCTGCAGATGGCGTTATGGTAGCTCGCGGTGATTTAGGAGTAGAGATTCCTATTGAGCAAGTACCTTATTACCAAAAAATGATTATTCTCAAATGTATAATTGCAGGAAAATTTGTCATAACCGCAACACAAATGCTTCAGTCGATGATAGCTTCTCCTCTCCCGACACGAGCCGAAGTGTCTGATGTAGCCAATGCCATATACGATCATACCGATGCAATCATGCTTTCTGGTGAAACTGCCACGGGTAACTATCCAGAAAAAACAGTAGAAATGATGCGTAGGACTGCAATGTTTTATGAACCAAAGCATCAAGAAGATATTCGCACTTACATCCAATACTCAGCAAAAGACACCACTGCAATGGTCTGCGATACGGCATATAATTTATACCGCAGGTATATTTCAGCCAACCAAGAAATTGCTGGATTTGTGATCTTTACCCAAACCGGAAACACCGCGAGGATATTATCTCGTTACCGTCCACAAGTACCTATTTATGCATTTACGCCCGATAAAAATGTACGAGAAGGCCTAACTGCAACATACGGTGTTATTCCTCTTCCTTTTGAGTATCATTCAACATCGGAAGTTGGCCTGAAAGAGCTTACCAAGGCAACCAAGATATTATCTGAACAAAACTATATACAAAAAGGTGGAAAGCTTATAGTGCTTCACGGAGATCAATGGGGGCATGGAAGTGGAGCTACTTCAATACGAATACTATGACCTCTATCCGCAACTTTGCCATCATAGCTCATGTAGATCACGGCAAATCGACTCTCGCTGACCGTCTTTTAGAACTTACGGGCACGATAGATAAAGGCAAGCACGATGAACAGATGCTTGATCGCAACCCCATTTCTCGTGAACGAGGAATTACCATCAAACTTGCACCAGTGAGGATGGACTATAAAAACTACATTCTCAATCTTATTGATACTCCTGGCCACGTGGATTTTTCTTATGAAGTAGATCGGACCCTTGCCTGTGTGGAAGGTGCAATTCTGCTGGTTGATGCAACGCAAGGTATTCAGGCCCAAACAATAGCCAATACCTATAAAGCAATTGAAAAAAATCTCACCATCATTCCTGTGGTCAATAAGATTGATATGCCCAATGCCGAGGTTGAACGAGTCACAACTGAGTTGAAAGATTTTTTAGGTATAGAGGCAGATCAAATTATTCCCATTTCTGCAAAAACAGGTGAGAATGTGGAGCGTATTCTTGAAGCAATTATTGATATTATTCCGGGACCAGATGTAGAGGGTGAGGTAACCTCACCCTTACAGGCATTGATATTTGATTCCTATTTTGACACGCATAAAGGTGTTATTGCGTTTGTTCGGGTTTTCTCGGGAAGCGCACATGCTGGCGATGCAATGAAGTTGGCCATTGGTGATAGATTATTTGCATCTACTGAAGTAGGTATATTTACACCAGACCTCGTTCCCATAGAATGCATCAATGATGGAGAGATCGGTTATATCGTAACCAATTTAAAAGATATTCACGATGTGCGCGTGGGAGACACCATAATAGAACAAAAGCAAACTCAAGGATTACCAGGATACAAAGAGGTAAGACCGATGGTATATGCATCACTCTTTCCAACAGATACCAATGACTTTGAAAATGTAAAAAAATCTATTGAGAAGATATATCTTACCGATTCGGCACTTGAATTTAAAGCAATATATAGTCAAGCTCTGGGACCAGGATTTAGAGTGGGCTTTTTGGGACTTCTTCATGCAGATGTCATACGCGAGCGGCTTGAACGCGAATATAACCTAAGTCTTGTCCTCACTCCCCCACAGGTAGATTACCAGGTTGAAGGAAACACGTACAAAGAACCTATTGTAAAAATTCTCATCATTACACCTCAAGGGTATGTGGGCGGCGTGATGCAACTTTGCGAAGAGCATCGTGCACACTTTCTTCATATGGATAACAAAAATCAAGTTACTTTGGAATACGAGATGCCACTCTCTGAGATGATTTCAGATTTTTTTGATCAACTTAAATCTATTACATCTGGATATGCGTCATTTGATTGGGAACTTATTCGTTACGAACACGTAGATGCCGATAAGCTGAGCCTTATGCTTAACGGCGATGAGGTGGAAGAATTTTCCCAAGTAGTAGTTACCGCGCGTTCTTTAGAAGTAGGTCAGTATCTTACCAAAAAACTCAGAGAGCTTATTCCACGTCAGCAATATGAAGTAAAAATTCAGGCAAAATATAAAGGAAAAATAATTGCTTCAGAAAAACTTTCTCCTTTTAGAAAAGACGTTTTGACCAAGGGTGGTAAAACCGTGGGCGGCGGAGATGTGGGTCGTAAAAAAAAGGTTCTTGAACGGCAGAAAGAAGGTAAAAAGAAAATGAAAATGATCGGGCACGTGGAAGTGCCTAAAGATGCATTTATGAAATTGTTTAAGAAATAAAATCTTCATGTCATTCTGAGTGAAACGAAGAATCCATGTATTGTCCTGGATCCTTCGCTACGCCACGTCAAACGTGGCTCCGCTCTGGATGACAGTATCATTTTTTCTACAACGCCAATCCTAGGAGTATCAGTGCAAATGGTATAAGAAGTATCACCCAAGGAGTAATGCCTGGCTTTTGTTCTGCAACGGTAAGTTGTGTTACTGGTGTTGGGGTCGGTGCTTCAACAATGATTACTGGCGTTGGCGAATTGGTTACTACTACCACAACTTGAGTTGGCGTAGGTGTTGGAGGCACCGCTGTTGCTGTTGCTGTTGGTGGCACTGGCGTGCGCGTTGCCGTCGGTGGCACCGCAGTGTGTGTGGCAGTTGGTGGAACCGCTGTTGCTGTTGCTGTTGGTGGCACTGGCGTGCGCGTTGCTGTTGGAGGCACCGCCGTTGCCGTCGGTGGCACCGCAGTGTGTGTGGCAGTTGGTGGAACGGAAGTGTTTGTTGGGACTCCTTGGGTATTTGTTGGACCAGGAGTATTGGTAGGAGGCATTGCACAATCTACTGTTGTATTAAACACGTCACCTGCTAAAGAAATGCCAGGAATATTGACTTTTATATCAAACTGTACTCTTCCACAGTTTACCCAACTATCTGATACTTTAAATGAATAGGTTGATGAGTCTGGAATAGTGGTGCCATTTACGGTATATGATTTTAAGGTATCTGTTTTATGAACATTATTAATAACATCGCCTGTGCCAGGTGATCCTGTACATGAAGATCCTTGGGATCCTCTACATGAGAACCACGAATAATCATTTATTACATATGTTCCATTGGGACAATTACTGGGCGAATCACAGATAAATCTACACGAATAAGTAGCTGTTGCTTGACCATTTGTATCTACGCCTGTTATTTTTGTTGCACAACTAGCGCATGGCCTATTTGTTTCTCCAACTGCGCACTGGTTCCACGTACCCGTTCCAGGAGCTCCACCAGTTGCTGGGGTTGCGGTTGGTGCTGCTCCTCCACCAGGGGTGGCAGTGGGCGCCACACCATTTCCAGCTTGACAAATATCATCTTTGCATATCAATCCTTGTGCCCCACAATCAACATAAACTGAAGACGTTCCATTAATGCATTTTCTTACATGATTTTCGCTATCACACCATTGCTGACTAATAGGTACGAGTTTGAAATCTGCACTACATTTCTTTCGTGTTGTGCCATCGCACCAAGTTTCATTCGCAGTGTGATAGGGAGCACACTCGTCTTCAGCAGCTTGCGAGCTGGTAAGTACCTGATATTTTTGCACACCAAGGGAGAAAAACAATGCGCCAGCACCAAAAAAAGCGACAGTAAGAAGTGTAACAATTGTTTTTTTATTCATTACGTTATTGGAAAAAGTATTCAACATATACCCATGTTCCCAGTCCACCTGCAAAAAATAGGAATGCAACAACAAGCATTAACACACTCTTTTTTCCTATTGATGGTTTCTGTTCTGGTGGGAGTGGAGGCGGCAATCGAACTGGTGGTTCAGTGGTTATTACCGTAGGTTGCTCCCGAGATTGATTTTGTTGGGATTGTGGGGTTTCTGCCATTTAACCATTATGACACGATTTATAAGTAGTATCAAGTATTAAATATATATCCATTCAATCTCATCATTTTTTTTCATAAAAGTCAGTTGCCGTTTGGCATATTGCACTTCTTTAGATATCCAGATAGTTTTCATTTCCTCAAGAGATATTTCTTTATTCAAATAGTAAATAATTTGGGTATATCCTATTGTTTTGAGTCCAGGATCATTTAAAGTGTACCCTTTGTCTAGTAATCTTATTGTCTCATCTATGCCACCTGCATCTAACCGCTTCTCTACTCTTTCTGAGATAGTCTTAGTCAAATCGTCAATAGAATTAAAACGAAATCCTGTGATGTGATATAAAACATCCCTAAAAGGGAGACCATTCGTTCCCCCCTTGAGGGGGGATTGAGGGGGGTGTTTTAATTCATACATCTCCTTCTCTATTCTTCGAATAAGTCTCTGGGGATTGTGTTGTTCGCTCTTATTGAGATCTTCAAACACCAAAGCATTGAGCTCCTTTAGTTTATCTTGAAGCTCAGAGACCGGAGCATCACCCAGCTCTTGACGGAGTTTATTATTTGGTGGCACTTTATTATCGACCACATCATACAAAAGATGTTGAATGTAAAAATAAGAGCCACCCACGATTATGGGCACTTTTCCTCGTGATTTAATATCATCTATAACCCACTGAGCGCATTCTTTGTAGTCATAAGTAGAAAATGGTTGGTTGGGCGCCACGACATCATAGAGCCAAATTCTGGTGGGGGATGTTTTATAATACCCTATATCAGCACCATCACATTTGGTAACCAGTTTATATGAACCAGAAGTATGGTGAAGATCTTTTCCTGTCACAATATCGAGCTCTTTATAGAGCTGCCGCGCGTCGGCATTTATAAGCTCACCGCCCAACTCTTTTGCCAGTTGTAGCGCGTATGATGTTTTTCCTGTTGCTGT